>JBOGDY010000390.1:0-2658 GCA_050742955.1 Actinomycetes bacterium
CGGGCAGCGGGATGAGTGCGACTCCGGTGACCATGATCGCGATCCCGAGGAACCCGACCAGGCTCCGGTAGAGCACGTCCAGTGCCCGGTGGCGGCGGATCGTGTCCCGGAAACCGAGACGCTCGGCCACCTCGTCGAGCAGCGTCTCACGCTCGTGCGGGGTCGCCGGCTCCCCCGGACCACCGTGCCGCTCCTGCCGATCGTGCACCCGCGCCCCTCTCGACCCGTAACACCTTACGGACCCGCTCGTTGACTTCCTCATCAGCGGGAGGTTTCTCCGGACGCAGGGGTGGGGATCCCAGTGACATCTCGAAAGCCCCCCCGCCAGGTCCTCCCGGCGACGCGCAGGCGAAGGAGTCCGCGATGAAAGGCTGGGTGCCATCCACGGTCACCCGCGAGCTGACCGTCCAGCTCGTCGCTCCGGGGGACGGCAGTGTGTCGCTTCCGGTGGTCATGCACTATGACACCGCCGACCCCTACGCGGTCCACGCGACCTTCCGGACCGGCCAGGGGGACGGCGTCTCGTGGGTGTTCGCCCGGGAGCTGCTCACCCTCGGTGTGCACCGCCCCGCCGGCGACGGCGACGTGCGCGTCTGGCCGTCGTGGAACGCCGGGGCCGAGGTCGTCTTCGTCGGACTGACCTCCCCCGACGGTGAGGCCCTGCTGCAGGCCTCCACCCGGGAGCTGGTCGACTTCCTGGGGCGCACCTACGCGTTGTGCCCGCAGGGCCAGGAGCACGACCACCTCGACGTCGACCGCGCCATCGAGGCCCTGTTCGCCTGAGCTCGCGCTTTTCGCACTCCTCAGGCTCCTCGCGCGACGACCTCGCCGCCGACCACCGTGCCGCGCACGGCCCGCCCGCCCAGGTGCGCCACCACGTCTGCCTCGTGCTCGGCGTCGAGCACCGCGAGATCTCCCCAGGCCCCGCGGCCCAGGTTCCCCACGTCCTCCCTCCGCAGCGCGTGCGCTCCCCCGAGCGTGGCGGCCCGGAACGCCTCGTCGACCGAGAGCCCCATGGCCAGGCACCCGAGCTGGATCGCGTAGGGCACCGACTCGCACCACGACGTGCCGGGGTTGCAGTCGGTGGCCAGCGCGAGCTCGACACTCGCGTCGCGCAGCGTGGAGGCGTGGGACCAGGCCTCCGACCGCAGCGAGAGGGTCACCGTCGGCAGCAGCACCGCGACCACCCCCGCGCCCGCCATCGCCAGAGCGTCCTCGGTGCTGACGTGCTCGAGGTGGTCGGCGCTGGCGCAGCCGAGCTCGGCCGCCAGCCGCGCCGCGCCGGTGCGGGCGATCTCCTCCGCGTGCAGGCGCAGCCCGAGGCCGTGTTCGCGGGCGGCCAGCAGGATCCGCCGGGCCTCCTCCACGGTGAAAACGCCCTCGTCGCAGAAGACGTCGCACCAGCGGGCTCCGTGGGAAGCGGCCACCGGCAGGGTTGCGACGACCTCGGCGACGTAGTCGTCGCGGTCACGCCCGGCCGGCAGCACATGCGCGCCCAGGTAGGTCGCCTCCAGCCGGACCGGGGTCCGGCCGGCCAGCCGGGACACCACGTCGAGCAAGCGCATCTCGGCGTCGGGGGTGAGTCCGTAGCCGGTCTTCACCTCCATCGTGGTGGTGCCGTTGGCCAGCGCCGTCGCGGCCCGAGCCACCGCCAGGTCCAGCAGATCGTCGTCGGTCGCGGCCGCGGTGGCGGCCACCGTCGTGCGGATGCCCCCGCCGTCATAGCGCCGCCCCGCGAGGCGGGCCACGAACTCCTCGCGTCGCGACCCGGCGAAGACAAGGTGGGTGTGCGCGTCGACGAACCCCGGCACCACGCAGGCGCCCTCGGCGTCGAGGACCTCCTCGGGCGCGTCGGCGGGGATGTCGCCCTCGGCGCCGGTCCAGGCGACGCGGCCGTCACGCACCACGACCGCCGCCCCGGCCAGCGGCTCACCGGTCATGGTCAACAGTCGGCCGACGCCGCGCACCAGGAGATTCACGGGTCGATGGTGGCCGATGCCCGCGACGGGCCGGGTGCGGGGTCCGGGGCGGGAGCGTCCGCCGCCGGCGAGGGCCGCCGTGACGGCCGCCGGCCGGCCGTCGCGCCGACCACGCCGGCCAGCACCACCGCGGCGCCCACCAGCTGGGCCGGCGACGGGCGCTCGGTCAGGACCACCGCCGCCAGCAGCACGGAGGCCACCGGCTGCAGCAGCAGCATCACCGAGGTGATCGCCGCCGGGACCCGCGGCAGGGACACCGAGATCAGCAGCCAACCCGCCACCTGGGAGGTGAGGGCCAGCGTCACCAGCCAGCCGTGTGCGGGCCAGGACGGCACCAGGTCGACCCCGCCGGCCACCGGCGCGAGCAGCACGCAGCAGACGGCGGCGACGGCGGTGGCGTCGAACAGCGGGCCGGCCACCCGCCGGAGGTCGCTCGCCCCGTGACGCAGCACGAGCAGGAAGCCGGCGTAGGCGATCGACGTGCCCACCCCGAACAGCACGCCGAGCAGCGGGTTCTCGCCGTAGGCACCCTCGCCGACCACCCCGGAGATGAGCACCACCCCGGCCAGCACGACCGGAACCGCCCCGACCAGCCGCCGGCTGGGCTTCTCGCCGAGCAGCCACCAGGCGACGAACCCGACGATGACCACCTGCAGGTTGCCCAGCACGGTGGCGATCC
>JBOGDY010000391.1:0-2631 GCA_050742955.1 Actinomycetes bacterium
CGGCCACCACGAAGGCCGCGACGTCCGCGATCGCGTAGCGCACCCGGAAGCCGTGGTCGCGCCGCTCGAGGTGCATGGCCTGGTCGAGGTCCATCGAGCCGGGCGGGTCGATGGTGAGGAAGGGCAGGCCCGTCACGTCGTCGTAGGCCGAGAGGTCCGGCGCCGAGGCCCGCGCCTCGGCCATGACGTCGTCGGGGAACCCGTCGGGCAGCCCGAGGTCGGCGCGGACGCGGGCGAAGCCGGCCCGCAGCTCCGCGCCGTCGTGGGTCCGCAGGCGCAGATGACGACGAGCCACGGCGGCAGCCTACGTCCGCCGGCGCCCGACACGGCACGGCACCCGACCCGCCGACGGTGCCTCAGTCGCGCAGGTGGGCGGTGTCGTTGAAGAGGCGCAGGGAGGCGGTGCCCTCGGCGTACCACTGGATCGAGGTCAGCGAGGCGGGCTGCAGCTCCATCCGGTAGAGCGCGGCCGGCGGCGCGCCCAGCGCGAGGCGCACCAGGGTCTTGACGGGCGTCACGTGGGTGACGACCAGGACGGTTCGCTCGGCGTAGCGGGCCAGCACCTGGTCGCGGGCCCGCCGGACCCGGCGTTCGACCACGTCGAACGACTCGCCGCCCGGTGGGGCCACCGACGTCGAGCCGAGCCAGGCGGCGAGCTCGTCGGGCCAGCGCTCCTGCACCTCGGCGAAGGTGTGGCCGTCCCAGTCGCCGAAGTCGCACTCGCGGAACCCGTCGACCTCGCGGACGTCCAGCCCGAGCGCGGCCGCCGCCAGGTCGGCGGTCTGCCGGGCGCGCCGGATCGGTGAGCTGACGACCGCCTGCACCGACCCGCGGGCGACCAGCATCTCCGCGGTCCGGCGAGCCTGTCGCTGCCCCTCCTCGGACAGCGGAGGGTTGTCGCCGCCGCTGCCGCTGAAGCGCTTCGCGACGGTGTGCCCGGTCTCACCGTGCCGCAGCAGCAGGACGGTGGTGGGGTTGCCCAGGTCGTGGGCCCAGCCGACCAGCCGGTTGGGCGGAGCCGGCTCGACCTCGGCCTCGTCGACCGCCGGCGGCCCCGGCGTACGGGCCGTCGGGGACCAGGCCTCCCCGCGGGCGGCGGCGTCGAGCGCCTCGTTGGCCAGCCGGTCGGCGTGCGTGTTCCGCTCGCGGGGCACCCAGGTGAAGCTCACCTGCTCGGCCGGCAGGACCGCCCGCGCCCGCAGCGCCAGCGGCTTCATGTCCGGGTGCTTGATCCTCCACCGGCCCGACATCTGCTCGACGACGAGCTTGGAGTCGAGCCTGGCCTCGACGCCGGCGCCGGGGTCGACCTCGCGGGCCGCGGTCAGGCCCGCGATGAGCCCGCGGTATTCCGCCACGTTGTTGCTCGCGGTGCCGATGTGCTCGGCGCGTTCGGCCAGGACCTCGCCGGTGTCGGCGTCCCGCACGACCGCCCCGTAGGCGGCCGGGCCTGGGTTGCCGCGAGAGCCGCCGTCGGCCTCGACGATGAGCCGGCGCACCACCTAGAGACCGGACTCGGGCGTGCGCACGAGGATGCGGCGGCACTCCTCGCAGCGCAGCACCTCGTCGTCCTCCGCCGCCCGCAACCGGCCGATCTCCACGTTGTTCAGCTCGAGGTGGCAGCCGCTGCACCGCCGCTGGCGCAGCTCGGCCGCCCCGACGCCGTCCTGCTGGGCGCGGATCTTCTCGTACAGCGTGACCAGGTCGTCGGCGAGCTGGCCGGCCTGGGTGTCGCGCTGGCGGGTCAGCCCGTCGACTTCGGCGTCGAGCTCGGCGAGGAGGGTGTCCCGCCGGGCAGTCACCTCGGTGGTCTCCGTGCGGGCCTGGTCCCGGCGGGAGGCCAGCTCGGCATGGCGGCCCTGCACCGCCTCGAGCCTCTCCATCACCTCGATCACGACGTCCTCGAGGTCGGACTGCCGCCTGGCCAGCGTCGCGATCTCGTGCTGAAGGCCCTCGAGCTCCTTGGGAGAGGACACCTGACCGGCGTCGAGCCGCTGCTGGTCGCGCACGGTCCGCGCCCGGACCTGGTCGACGTCGGCCTCCGCCTTGGCCAGCTCGCGACCGATGTCGCTCTGCTCGGTCTCGGCCGCGACGATCCGGTCGTCGAGCCCGGCCAGGGTCTGCTGAAGGTCCGTGAGTGCGGCGTGCTCGGGGAGGGTCGCGCGCCGGTGCGCGAGATGGTCGACCCGGGCGTCCAGCGCTTGGACGGCCAGGAGGCGCTGCTGGTCGGCGGCGGCGGCTTTCAGCGGAGGGCTCCAGGGTGGGTGGCTGGTCGGGGGTCGCTGGCAAGGCTCGTCCAGGGATCGGTCACGAGTCGCGAGACGCGCGTCTCAACCGTAGTCCCCCGCGCCGCCAGCCCGGCGTGCAACCGGCTCTCGGCGTCGGCGAGCCACGGCCACTCGGTCGCCCAGTGCGGGCAGTCGACGAGGGCGGGTGGCCCGTGCTCGAGCGACTCGGAAGCGGGATGGTGGCGCAGGTCGGCGGTCACGTACGCGTCGGCGCCCACGGCCCGTGCGTCGTCGAACAGGTCGTCGCCGGCGCCCCCGCACACCGCCACCGTGCGGACGGGCGCGTCGAGGTCGCCGCCGACCCGCACGCCGGCCGGGGTGGCGGGCAGCGAGCGCGCCACCCGGG
>JBOGDY010000392.1:0-2630 GCA_050742955.1 Actinomycetes bacterium
CTGCCACTCATGCTCGGCGCGATGCGCGGCCCGAGGTCGTTCCAGGCTGCCGGGGAGATCTCCGACGGCGTCCATCACGCGCTGAGCTACACCCGGGAGGCATACGACTTCCTCGTCGACAACGTGCAGAAGGGCGCCGAGAAGGCGGGCAAGGAATGGAAGACGCTCGACATCGGCGCGTGGGTCGTGTTCGCCATCGGCGCGGACTCCGCCGCGGCGAAGGAGGCGGCCCGCAGCATGGTGGGTCTGTATGCCTCCTCCATGCCCAAGGAACAGCTCGAGCGCAACGGCGTGAACCCGCAGGACTTGCAGCCGATCGTGGACGCGCTCGGCAAGGGAGACCTCGCGAGCGCCATCGAGCTGACGTCACCCGAGATCGCGGAGCGGCTCTCCGTCGCCGGCACACCTGAGGAATGCGTGACGAAGCTCCGCACGGAGATCGTCGACGCGGGTGTCAACCACCTGATCCTGGCCATCACGGACGCAGCGCTCGTCAAGGCCCTCATGGGCCGCGATCTCGACGGTGTCGCGTCGGTCAACGAACAGCTTCAGCTGATTCACGACGAGGTGATGCCCGCCTTCGCGTCCTGACGTCCCGGAGCCGTGAGCGAGCCCAAGGCTGGCCAGCCAGGCTCAGAACACCAGCACGACGACGAGCAGGACCGCGATGACCAGGGCGAGGATGGCGATGGTGCGAGTGTTCACGAGGACCTCCCGGTCCGACAGGGGACGTGGCCAGCCTCTGATACCGAGAACGGGCAGCGCTTAATCTGGCCCGATCGGTAAAGGACCGGTAAAGGGGGGTCCGGCAGCACGACTCCGGAGATGGGCGGGACCCCGGAGCCGGGGGGGTTGGCTCCGGGGTCCCTGTGTGAGCTGACGGGGGGGATATCAGCCCACACTCTCGGGGGGCGCGAGGCCTAGAGCACGCTGCCGTAGGAGACGTTGGTGGACCAAGCCCGGTGCTTTCCTACCCCTGTGTCCGGGTTGGAAGCCTCGTACCAGTAGCCGTCCCCAGCATAGATCGCGACGTGGCCGATGCTGCCGCCACCGCCGTTGTGGACGAAGACCAGGTCGCCGGGCTGCGGGCTGGACACGCTGCGCGCCACATCGGCCTGGGCCGACGACGAGTGCGGCAGCGAGATGCCGACCTTGCCGAACACGTACTGCGTGAACCCGGAGCAGTCGAACGAGTCGGGCCCGGCAGCGCCGTAGGAGTAGGAGTCGCCCTCCTGGGCCGCGGCGATCTCCAGGACATGGGCGGCGGAGGCGGACATCTGCCCGTCCGAGCGGGACCGTGAGGCCTGCTCCTCCGCGCGGGCCGCGGCGGCGCGCTCCTCGGCCAGCCGGCGGGCCTCTGCGCGACGCTCGGCGGCGGCCTTGCGCTTCGCCTCGCGGCGCTCGGCGGCGCGCTTCGCGGCTGCCTTGCGCTTCGCCTCGGCGAGAGCCTTGGCCTCGCGGATCTCGCTGAGCCGCTTCTCGGCAGCGAGCTGCTCGCGCTGAGCCTGGAAGTCCAGGGCGGCCCTGGCGGAGTCGGAGAGCTGGGGGGTGAAGGACACGGGCTGTGTCTCAGGGGTGACCGAGGTGGCGGCGGAGGCCACCACGGTGCCCGTCACGGCCACCGTTCCGGCGACGCCGGCCGCGATGCCCAGGTGGACGGGGCGACGACCGGCACGCGAGATGGTGCGGGGACGACGGTGCTTGGACAATGCAGTTGTCCTCTCCCACGCCTGCGGGGTGAGCTGTCGGGTTCGGGCGGGAGATGCCCGGCCGCGCGGACGCGGCTACACCCCTAGGACCCCAGAGGGCCCACATAAGTGGGTCCCCCGCTCCTGCCGTGCGGAGAATCGGCCAGCTGCGCGTGTGGGGCAGGACTCGGCGGCCACACGTGCGCCCCCTCGGTTCTCCGGGGAGGCGCGGAGCACATTACGTGAAGGCCCCGGAAGGAGACAAACCGGGGGTCCACCGGGCGTGTTGGAGGCCTTTTGCCGGGTATGTCCCGGCGCCGCGTCGGGGGTCCAGACGGGGCCGAAACCGGGGGCGCGGGCTCAGCGCTCCACAGCGAAGCCGGCGGCCATCCAGTCACCCGTGCCGCCCTCCACGTTGCAGGCGTCGAGGCCCCGCTGGACCAGGTACTGCGCGGCGTACGCACTGCGCTGGCCGGACTGGCAGATGACGTAGACCGGCTGGTCGGAGGGCAGGCCGGGCGTCGCCTGCGGCACCGTGGCCAGGGGCACCAGCCGGGCCCCCGGCACGTGGCCTGTCACGAACTCCTCCGGCTCCCGCACGTCGATCACGACGGCTGCGTCGCGGTCGAGGACGGTCCGCAGGTCGTGGACGGTCACGGTGCGCATCGGGGCGCTCTCCTTCAGGGGGTCGGGTGAGGGGCAGGTCCGGCCCGTACCCGTCAGGGCGCGGACACGAACACGTGGGAGGCGACCTCCGAGCTGATCTCCGTCGACTCCCCGCCCGAGCCGACCAGCAGTCCCTCCGCGGAGACGCTGACCGTCACGGCGGCGCCCGGCTGCACACCGGCCCGCCGCAGCCGGGACATGAGCCCCGTGTCGGTCTGCAACGGCTCAGCCAACCGGCGTACGACGACCTGCGTCGCTCCGTCCAGGGCCACCCGG
>JBOGDY010000393.1:0-2620 GCA_050742955.1 Actinomycetes bacterium
TGCCGCCGGCGCCACCGAGGTGGAGGTGCGGATGAGGCCGCGCGTCGCGATCATCTCCACCGGTGACGAGGTGGTGCCTCCGAGCACCAAGCAGCTGAGCCCAGGCCAGGTCCGCGACGCAACGGCCTCGGCGCTGGCGGCGCTGGTGACCGAGGCAGGTGGCGAGCCGTCACCCCGCGGGATCGTGCCGGACGACGTCGACGCGCTGACCAAGACACTCGAATCGGCCTTGCGGGACAGCGACCTCGTCGTCGTCTCGGCTGGATCGTCTGTCGGCGCCCGCGACGAGACGACCGCCGCGGTCGAGTCCCTTGGCGGAATCTACTGCCACGGGCTGGCCATCAAGCCTGGCAAACCGACACTGCTTGCCGAGTGCGCAAGCGTGCCGGTGATCGGGCTTCCGGGGAACCCGTTGTCCGCGCTGGTCGTGTTCCGCCTGGTCGGGCTGCCGATCCTCCGCCTGGTCGGCGGCATCACTCGGCCCCCCGCGGAGCCGACCAGGTCTGCCACCCTGTCGCGCGGTGTCGCCTCGGCTGCGGGCCGGCTGGACGTGGTGCAGGTGCAGGTCCGAGACGACGTCGCCACCCCGCTGTTCGGGTTCTCCGCGCTCCTGTCGATCCTCACCGACGCCGACGGGTACGTCGTGATCCCGGAGGCAGCAACCGGACTCGAGTCGGGAACCGACGTCACCGTGACGATGTACGGGTAGCGTGGCGGCCCGTGCACGAGAGTCCCTTCATCAGCGATGTCCCCGTCGAGTCCGCGCTGCAGGTCTGGGTCGACACCTGCGGCTCCGCCGGCTGCCCGATTCGCCTCGAGGCAGTACGCCTCTCGTTGGAGGACGCGGTCGGGCGGGTGACCGCCGAACCGGTCTGGGCGACCCGTTCCTCGCCGGTCGGGGACTCCTCTGCGATGGACGGCATCGCGGTCCTGGCGAGCAACACCGGTGGTGCCACGCAGACCACCCCGCTGCAGCTCGGGCCCGATGCCTACGAGGTCGTCGACACCGGGGACCCGATCCCGGATGGCTTCGACGCGGTCGTGATGCGCGAGCACGTGCACTACGTGACAACCTCCGCCGGCGAGGCCGCAGAGATCATGTCCGCGGTGCCGCCGTACCAGCACGTGCGCTCGATCGGCGAGGACGTCAGTGCCGGTGAGCTGTTGCTGCCCGAGGGCCACCGACTGCGGCCGGTCGACGTCGCCGCGGCTGCCGCGGCGGGAGCCACCGACCTCGTCGTTCGCCGCCGGCCGCGGGTCGCCGTCATCCCCACCGGGGACGAGATCGTGCCGGTCGGGTCACCGCCACAGCGGGACCAGATCCTCGACACCAACTCGCTGATGCTGGTCGCGCAGGCGCGCGAGGCGGGCTGCGAGTCCTGGGCGACGCCCATCCAGCCCGATGTCCAGGAGCAGATCAGCGCGGAGGTGCGGGAGGCGACAGCCACCGCGGACCTGGTCATCGTGGTCGCCGGGTCGAGCGCCGGGCGCGACGACTACACCGCACGGGTGGTCGACGAGCTCGGTGAGCTGGCCGTGCACGGGGTCGCCGTGCGACCTGGCCACCCCGTGGTGCTCGGCGCGGTCGATGCCACCCCTGTCATCGGCGTGCCCGGGTTTCCGGTGTCGGCTGCGCTGACGTTCGACATCTTCGCCGCACCGCTGCTCGCTGCTCTCGAAGGCGCGGCGCCGCCCCACCGCCCAGAGGTCCCGGCCCGTCTCGCGCGCAAGCTGCCCTCGGTGGTGGGCATGGACGACTGGGTGCGGGTGCGCCTGGGCTCCGTCGCCGGCCAGGTAGTCGCGTCACCGCTTCCCCGTGGGGCCGGCGTGCTGACGTCTCTCGTCCGGGCCGACGGGCTTCTGCTCGTGCCCGCTGGTGTCGAGGGGCACCATGCGGGAGAGGAGGTCTCGGTGCAGTTGTTGCGCCGGCTACCGGAGATCGAGCGCACGATCGTCACGATCGGGTCGCACGACCTCGTGATCGACCTGGCGGCCACGGCGATTCGGTCTGCGGATCCGACGCTGACCCTGGTGTCGACCAACGTGGGCTCGCTCGGCGGGCTCGTCGCGTTGCGCGACGGGCTGTGCCACCTCGCCGGCTCCCACCTGCTGCACCCGGCGACGGGGGAGTACACGCTGCCCTACCTCGACGAGATGATGAGCGACCGCGACCTGGCCGTCGTACGCCTGGTGCACCGCGATCAGGGACTACTGGTCCAGCCCGGAAACCCGCGCGGCATTACCGGGCTTGCTGACCTGGCAGGTGCGGACCTGGCCTATGTCAACAGGCAGCGTGGTGCGGGCACGCGGATGCTGCTCGACCATGAGCTTCGCCGGCTCGGGATCGACCCGGCGAAGGTCAGTGGCTATGCCCGGGAGGAGCCGACCCATCTGGCAGTCGCCGCAGCGATCTCGGCCGGGCGCGCAGACTGCGGGCTGGGCATCATGGCTGCGGCGCGAGCCTTCGGCCTGGACTTCATACCGGTGTCGCGGGAGCCCTACGACCTGGTGGTCGAGGCCAGCAGTCTCGAGGACCCGCTCCTCGCGCCGCTGTGGAAGCTGCTGGACTCACCCGACTTCCACGCATCCATCGAAGGCCTGGGTGGGTACAGCACCGAGG
>JBOGDY010000394.1:0-2609 GCA_050742955.1 Actinomycetes bacterium
GCGCGGACCGGGCCCCCTTCGTCGCCGTTCTCCGCAACGAGCTGCGCGCCCAGCTCGGCATCGGGTCGGCGATCGGCGCCACCGGAGCACTGATCGCCCTGGCCACGTCGATCATGGGTGCCTGGGCGCTGCCCGTCTTCGTCGTACCCCTGCTGTTGACGCAGTTCTCCTTCCGGCGCTACGCAGCGATCCGGGCGACGTCGCTCCAGACGATCCGCGCGCTGTCGCGGGTCACCGAGGTCGGGGGCTACACCGAGACCGACCACTCGCGTCGGGTCAGCCAGATTGCCGTCTCCGTGGGCCGGGAGCTCGGCATGAGCGACCCCGAGCTGCGCGACCTCGAGTACGCCGCCCTCATGCACGACATCGGGCAGCTCTCGCTGGCCGAGCCGATCCCGGGCGGTGCCACGGTCGTCGCGGCGCCGGGCGAGCAGCGTCGGATCGCCGGCCTCGGCGCCGACGTGATCCGGCAGACCGGCGTCCTCGACGGGGTGGCCACCATCGTCGAACAGCAGGCCGAGCCCTACCGGCGGGCCCACGAGCTCATCGACGAGACGGTCCCGCTGGCCAGCCGCATCATCAAGGCGGCCAACGCCTACGACGACCTGGTCGGGGACTCCGTCGAGACCGCCCGCCGGCTCGAGGCGCTCGAGCGGCTGCGCCTGGGCATGGCCTACGAGTACGACCCGCGGGTGGTCGACTCCCTGGCAAAGGCCGTCGGGCGCGCCGGCCGCCTCGGCAGCTGAGCGGGCCGCCGCCGCCTGGGCGCAGACAGCAGCAGCAGAGCGACCCCCGCAGCGACCAGCACGTCTCCCGCGCTGACCGCCTGGGGTCGCCACGGCGAGGCGACGGGGATCCTGTCGGCGAGTAGGCCCAACCTGGTGTCCGGGCCCAGCGGCTCGCGCATCGGGTCCGAGTCCAGCCGCAGCGACGGGGCGCTGGCCCCTGCCCGCGTCGCCGCCTCCGCTGAGACGGGCATCGCGCCGTTGGCGGTGACCACGACGACGTTCAGCAGCAGGCCAAGGGCGGCAAGCGGTACGCCGGGGAGTGCCCGGTTGCCGAAAAGGAACAGCGCGACCAGCAGTGTCGCGAGCACCAGGGTGGTGCTGCGCGCCCAGCCGGAGTCCGGTGCCAGCAGCGCGGTCCCCAGGTGCAGCACGGCCGCGGCCACCAACAGGCGTACCGCCCGCAACCGAATGGCCGCCAGCCGCGCGCCGCCACCGGCCGCGACGACCGCCGTCAGCGCCAGCACCGCGACGAGGAGCACCAGGGTCACGCCGGATAGTGTCGCCTGCCGGAACCCACCGATCCGGGAGGCAGGCCAGCCGTGTTCGAGTCCGTTCTCGTCGCCAACCGTGGCGAGATCGCCCGCCGGGTGATCCGCACCGCGCAGCGCATGGGACTGCGGGCGGTGGCGGCCTACTCCGAGGCCGACGCCGACCTGCCGTTCGTCCGGGAGGCGGACGAGGCGGTCCAGATCGGCCCGGCGGCGCCCGCGCAGAGCTACCGGGCCGCCGACGTCCTGCTCGAGGCGGCGCGCCAGTCACGGGCCGGGGCCATCCACCCCGGCTACGGCTTCCTGGCCGAGGACGCGTCCTTCGCGCGCCAGGTCGAGGGTGCGGGCCTGGTGTGGGTCGGGCCGTCCCCCGAGGCGATCGAGCAGATGGGCGACAAGATCCGGGCCCGCAACCTGGTCGCGTCCGCCGGCGTGCCCGTTTCCCGTGGCACGGAGGCGCCGCTGGCGGACACTGCGGCCGCGGTCGCCGCTGCCCGGGAGATCGGGTTTCCGGTGATGCTCAAGGCTGCCGCCGGGGGTGGCGGCATGGGGATGGCCGTTGTCGAGGACGCCGAACGTCTCGTCGACGAATACGACCGGGTGCGGTCCTTCGCCGAGCGGACGTTCGGCGACCCGTCGGTGCTGCTGGAACGCTTCTTTCCCCGGGTGCGGCACGTCGAGGTCCAGATCCTCGGCCTGACCGACGGTCGGGTGGTGGCCCTCGGCGAGCGCGACTGCTCCGTGCAGCGGCGCAACCAGAAGATCGCCGAGGAGACCCCTTCGCCCGGCGTGGAGCCCGCGCTGCGCGAAAGGATGCTGGCCGCGGCGGTGCAGGCGGGTGAGGCGGTCGGTTATCGCAACGCCGGCACCGTCGAGTGCCTGGTCGACCGCGACACGGGGGAGTTCGTCTTCCTCGAGATGAACACCCGCTTGCAGGTCGAGCACCCCGTCACCGAGATGGTGACGGGCATCGACCTGGTCGAGCAGCAGCTGCTCGTCGCGGCCGGGAAGCCCGTCACGTTCGACCCCGACGCCGTCCCGCAGCACGGGCACGCCCTCGAGCTGCGCGTCAACGCCGAGGACCCCATCAGGTTCCTCCCAGGGCCGGGGACGATCACGGTCTGGGAGGAGCCCACGGGCGAGGGAGTCCGTGTGGACGCGGGCTACGCGACAGGCAACACCGTGACCCCGCACTACGACTCCCTCATGGCCAAACTGGTCGTGCACGGTGCCGACCGCCGCCAGGCCCTGTCTCGGGCCCGTCAGGCGGTGGCCGAGTTCAAGGTCGAAGGGCCCAAGTGCAACCTGCCCTTCTTCGCCGAGCTGCTGGACG
>JBOGDY010000395.1:0-2607 GCA_050742955.1 Actinomycetes bacterium
CCCAGCAACGCGCGTTCGAGGTGTTCACACGCGACTTCGGCGCGTTCAAGCCACCCGACCACAACCTGCTCGCAGTGCCCATCGCCGAAACCGTGGTGGAGACCCACGTCGGCGGCCACATCATCGACCGCGGCACCGACGGCTCCGAATGCCGCTGGGCACGCATCCTGGCCTACGAACCGCACGACCGGTTCGTGTTCAGCTGGGACATCAGCCCGTACTGGCAGGTCGAGACCGACCCGGACAAGGCCAGCGAGGTCGAGGTCACCTTTACCGCCCTGGCCGAGGACCGCACTCGCGTCGACATCGAACATCGCCACCTCGACCGTCACGGCGCCGGCTGGACCGGCGTCCGCGACGGCGTCGGCACCGGCGAGGGATGGCCGCTCTACCTCAACCGGTACGCCGACCTGGTCACGGGCTGACGAGACCCAACCGACCGGCCCGACCAGCAAGGCTCGACCGGTAGCAGGATGGCCGTCATGGCTCTCGAACTCAGCGCCGCCGAGCGCCGCTATCTCGCCGGCCAGCGCCTCGGCCGGCTCGCCACCGTGGACCCCCACGGGCAACCCCAGAACAACCCTGTCGGGTTCTTCCTCAATGACGAACTCGGCGTGATCGACATCGGTGGCCGTGCGATGGGACAGACCAAGAAGTTCCGCAACCTGCACAGCAATCCGCTGGTTTCACTGGTGGTCGATGACCTCGCCAGCGTGCAGCCGTGGCACGTGCGCGGCGTCGAGATTCGGGGGCACGCCGAAGCCCTCACCGATTGGCAGCCACCGAACCGGTACTACTCGCGCGAGGCGATTCGGATCCGCCCGACGAGGATCATCTCTTGGGGTCTTGCCGAGGAGTGAACCCTGATGCGCTCGACTGGTCGTGACGGGCCTATGCGTAACGCGGGTCTGAGTCCGTGGGCGCTTCTGCCCATGCCGCTGTCGGGGTCAGTCGCCGATGCGCGTGGCGACCCAGACAACCAAGACGACGACACCCACGAGCCACGGACCGACGGTCAGCAGGAGGAACAGCGGGGCGAACACCTTGTCCGGCCACCCCGAGTCCGGCGATTGGCTGTACGGGTCGCGGTTGCCCGGTCGGTACCCCGGCGCCCATGACACGCCGTCGGCGGCCAGCTGGGCGACGAGGTCGTCGAGGCGGTCACGTGCCTGGTCGCGGAACGCCCGGGCGGAGGCGCGGACCTTCAACGCCCATGCCTGCTCGATCGGGCGGCGATGGCGGCGGAAAGCGCCTCCTCGACGTCGGGGCCGGTCTGGTCGGTCAGGAACCACCAGCGACCGGCGGCGTCCTTCTCGCCGAGCGCCCAGCAGGCGCTCGCCAGTAGGTGCAGTACCTGCTGGTCGGCGGGGTGATGCGCCAGCATTCCGGCCAGCCGATCCCGCGCCGCCCAGGCGCGGCCCGAGGCCAGATCGTGCCGGGCCGCGGACAGCGGATCCCGCCTGTCGCCCTCACCGTCGGCCGGCATCGCCAAGCCCTCCCCGTCGCATCCAGGTCGTCAGCGAACCACAGCCACCCAGGTCGCCGGCGAACCGGTCGGGAGGGCACGAGTGTCGGGGGCCCGCGTTAACGTCGGCGTATGACGACGAAGCCTGAGCCAGGCGTGATCGCGTTCCGCGACGCCGTCGAGTTCGAGACGTGGCTGGCCGAGCATGCCGACCGAAGCCCCGGAGTGTGGCTCAAGATCGCGAAGAAGGGGTCCGACGTTGCGTCGCTGACCGACGACGAGGCGGTGGACCTCGGCTTGTGCCACGGCTGGATCTCCGGCCAGCGCAAGACGTACGACGACGTGTACTACCTACAGAAGTACGTCCGGCGCCGGCCGCGGAGCCGATGGTCGCAAGTGAACGTGCGCAAGGTGGAGGCGCTGATCGCGGCCGGCCGGATGCGACCGTCCGGCCTGGCCGAGGTCGAGGCCGCCAAGGCCGACGGACGGTGGGACGCCGCCTACGCATCTCAGAAGGAGGCCATTGTTCCGCCCGATCTCGCCGACGCCCTGGCCGCGAGCCCCCAGGCGGCCCAGGCGTTCGAATCGCTCGGCAAGACCAACCAGTACGCCGTGATCCTTGACCTGGTCACCGCCCGTACCCCCAGGACCCGGTCGGCCCACCTCCGCAAGGCCATGACTGCCCTTGAGGCAGGCGGGACCTAGCCGCAGCGCTAGCATCATCACCGGTGTGCGAATGATCGGGGTGGCAGAGCGCCGCGCCCGGCTGGCCCGTCGTCACCGGGTTGCGCCCGGCTGCCGTGCGGGTGACGTCGCGGAGGCTGCCCAGAGCATGGTCTGCCTGCACGGGACCGATCCGACGACGGTCTACCTTTCGGCCTTGGCGCGCGTGGATGGCATGACGACGTCCGATCTCGAGCGTGCGCTGTACGTCGACCGGTCGCTGGTCAAGCACCTGGCGATGCGTCGTACGTTGTTCGTCTTCCCGCGCGCGTTGCTCGGCTTCGCGCAGGCTGGTGCCAGCGACCGCATCGCGGACGGCGAGCGGCGCCGGCTCATCCGCGAGGTCGAGAGAGCGGGCCTGCACCGCAACGGTGAACGCTGGCTCGCCGAGGCAAGCAAGCAAGTGCTGGCGGTGCTGG
>JBOGDY010000396.1:0-2601 GCA_050742955.1 Actinomycetes bacterium
GCGTGCGGGACAGGTCTCGCTGCAGGTGCGCGACCTGGCGCCGCGCGTCCCGCAGCGCCCGCACCCCGGCCAGCTCGGCGACCACCTGCCGTCCGGAGGTCGCGACCACCGCCGAGGTCCCGGACACCGCGGTCCACCCCCACGACCGGTCCGGACGGCGACTGGTGCTGCGCAGCCGGGATGCGGGCCGGCCGGTCGTAGCAGACGGTGGCATACCAGTGCCCGTCCGAGTGCCGGCTCACGGTGATGTTCAGCAGCCGGGCGTACCCGCGGCGGACCAGCCGGCGCAGCGTGGCCTGCGCGTCGCATGGCGCGGCGATGCGGAACCAGCCGTACTTGCCGACCCGGACCCGACCAACCTCGAGGTGCAGTCCGTCCCGGACGGTGAACCGGGCCCGGTCGGTCCGCCGCGACTTGAACCTAGGGAACCGGCGCCGGCCGGTCAGGAACCCCTGATGGGCTTCCGCGGCGGCCCGGATGCCGTACAGGAACGCCCACGTCGAGTGCTCGCCGGACCACGGCGCGACGGTCGGCTTCGCCGCCGTCCACATCTTCGCCATGGTGAAGTACGTCAACGGCCGGACCCGGTCGGTCTTCGGGATGTCGTAACTGGCCTCGGCTTGCCACTGGTCCGCGTTCGCCTTGATCCTTGCGTCCGCCCAGTTGTGCGCGAACCGCCGCGCCCCGGCCGCGCGCCACAGCACCCCGGCCTGGGCGTCGGTGACGTCCAGCCGGACCCTCACCGCGCCCTGACCCATGCCGGTGATGGTGCCGGGAACCCCGGACACAACATCACACCGTCACCGTAAGGGGGGCGTCGCTGAGGTGAAGGCTGCTAGGCGCCGTCGGTGGGAAGGTCGCCGCGCCTGACAGCCTCGAGCAACGCCTGGTGGTCCCGCTCGGTCTGGTCGGCGTAGGCCTCCGCGAACCGGGTCATCGCGGCGTCGAACTTGTCGCTGCTGCCCAGGTAGCCGGCGATCATCGATGCCCCGCTGGTGCGGGCGTGGGCCTTGGCCAGCAGCGAGCCGCACACCCCGGCATAGTCGGCGAGCGCCCCCGCGTCGATGCCGTCGATGGTGATGGCGCCCTTCATGTCGCGGAACTGGCGCACGTAGTACTGGTGCTCGCCCGCTGAGGTCCAGCCGAGCATCGGGTCGCTCACCGTCTGCAGGGCCTGTTGGTACTCCACCACGCGCTGCCCCTGGTGATCGTGGTGAGCCGAGTCGCCGTGGACGAACCGGGCCAGCACCGACCGCCGGGCCTGCTTGAGCTGGAGGAAGACGACGTCGTCCGGCGAGCTGCCCTCGCAGAGCGCGACGTAGGCGCGCAGGCCCACGGAGCCGACCCCCACCACCTTGTGCGCGATGTCGACGAGGCGGTAGCCGGCCAGGATCCGGGCCCAGTGCGGCGGCAGGGTCCGCAGGTAGTTGTCCAGGGCCTCGGCGAGCCGCTCGGCCTCCTCGGCCGCGGGATGGGCGATCAGCGGCGGCTCCTCGACGATCCGCCGGCTGCCGTCCGTCTCCTCGGTGAACCGGGGCAGCGCCCGGTCGCTGGTGCGCTTCCTGGCCCGCCTGGCCGCCCGCTCGATCTCCTCGCGCAGCATCTCGTCGGTCGCGGTCGAGCGCAGCCGGGCGAGGTCGAGCTGCTCGTAGGAGCGGGCGATCAGCGGCCTCTCGGCCAGGTCGCCGATCTGGCGCCGGTACGCGGCCGCGCACCCCGCCGCCGCGTCGGCGCACGCGCTCTCGGCGGACCCGTTGACCCGGCCGGCGACCCAGACACTCGTGAGCAGCCGGCGCAGGTCCCACTCCCACGGACCGGGATGGGCCTCGTCGAAGTCGTTGAGGTCGAAGACCAGGTTGCGCTCGGGGGAGGCGTAGAAGCCGAAGTTGCCCAGGTGCGCGTCACCGCAGACGACGGGGGTGATGCCGGTGGCCGGCAGCCGGGCGAAGTCCGCCGCCATGATCCCTGCGGTGCCCCGCAGGAAGGCGTACGGCGATGCGGCCATCCGGCCGACCCGGACCGGGACGAGGGACGCGGTCCGACCGTGGTGGGACTCGACGATCTGCTCCACGGGGTCCCGGCGCGCGGGATGCTCCTCCCACTTCCCCAGGTCCGAGCGGTGCGCGCGCTCCCGGAGCGCCCGGCCGAGGGCGTAGCGCTCGGCGCGGGGAGTCGCCGGGTGGCGGAGGGAAGCGAAGCCCTGGTCCCCGGTCGACGCGAGTGCGACGTGCTGGCTGCCCCCGTGCACGCGGTCGGAGTACGACGGCGGTGTGCTCATCGACGCCGAGAGTAGCCCGGCTCAGTGCTGGGCGACTCCGGCCATCCGGTCCCGGATGCGTCGCTCGACCAGGATGGGCAGGAACGTCGTCACCCGGACCGGTCCGAGCTCGTCGACGGCCGTCCGCACGGCTGCGGGCAGCTCTGCCGGGCTCAGTCCCGGCAAGCGGGGCCGGAGCCGGTTCACGAGGTCGGTCATCGCCTCCTCGTCCCGCCCGATCCGGACCTGTGGCTGGCGTGACGACACGACGACGTCCATGAGAGCAGGATGGACCCGGCGGGAGCAGTCAGGGAAGGGAATGGGCGTCGACGGGGCGCTGGTTG
>JBOGDY010000397.1:0-2582 GCA_050742955.1 Actinomycetes bacterium
TCCGTGCTTCCCGCTGCTGCTGTCGCCACGGCGGTCATTATTGCGGCCCGAGCCCATATCGGCACCCCCGGCCCCCAGAGTGTCGCGAACCGTCTGAAGCCGTAGCCTCGAACAGTGCGCGGAGAGGCGGTGGGGGCGGCGGTGCTGGCCCATGCCGGGCACGGCGACGAGATCGCCCCCCTGACCCCCCTGCGGATGCTCACCGGGTGGCAGCTCGAGCCCGTCCCGGCACTGTTCGTGCTGGTCGTGGGCGGCATCTACCTGTACGGCGTGCACCGGCTCCGGGCCCGGGGCCACCGGTGGTCGCGCTGGCGGACGCTGCTCTTCGTGGGGCCGGGCCTGGGCTCCTTCGTGCTCGCCACCCAGTCGGCGCTGGCCGCCTACGACACGGTGCTGCTCTGGGACCACATGATCCAGCACATGGTGCTGAGCATGATCACTCCGGTGTTCCTGGCGCTGGGGGCTCCGGTCACGCTGGCCCTCCGCACGCTGCCGGGCGGCGGCAGGCGCACCCTGCTGACCGTGCTGCACAGCAGGGTGGCCAAGGTGCTCACGCACCCGGTGGTCGCCGGCACGCTGTTCGTCGCCAACCCCTTCGCCCTCTACCTGACCGGCTGGTACGAGGCCACGCTGCGCAACCCCGTCCTGCACGACCTCAACCATCTCCACTTCGTGCTGGTCGGCTGCCTGTGGTTCTGGCCGCTGCTGGGCCTGGACCCGATGCCGACCCGGCTGCCCTACCCGCTGCGGATGATCGCCGTGTTCGTGACCATGCCGTTCCACGCCTTCCTGGGCGTGGCGATCATGGGCTCCACGACGGTCATCGCGGCCGACTGGTACCAGGGCTTCCAGCGCACCTGGGGCCCGACGCCGGAGCGCGACCAGGAGATAGCCGGTGGCATCCTCTGGGCCAGCGGGGACCTGGTCGCCCTCGTCGTACTCGGGGTGCTCTTCGTGCAGTGGGCACGGGCCTCCGATCGGGAGGCGGTACGCGAGGACCGGCGCCTCGACCGGCTCGAGGCGGCCGACCGCGCGGCCGCGCGACCGCCGGGCTGACGGGGCCGGGTCCGGCGGTAGCATCGCCCGGGTGACGACCGAGCCCACGATGACCGTCCTCGTCTACAGCGACGACGTGAGCACCCGCGAGCAGGTGAGGCTGGCCGTCGGTCGGCGCCCAGCGGCCGGGCTTCCCCTGGTCGAGTGGCTCGAGTGCGCGACGGAGCCGGCCGTCATCAGCGCGATGGACCGCGGCGGTGTCGACGTGGCGATCCTCGACGGCGAGGCGGCGCCCGCCGGAGGCATGGGCATCGCCCGCCAGCTCAAGGACGAGATCTACCGCTGCCCGCCGATCCTGGTGCTGACCGGGCGGGTGCAGGACAACTGGCTGGCCGCGTGGTCACGGGCCGATGCCGCGGTCGCGCACCCCCTCGACCCGTTCGTGCTCGCCGAGGCCGTCGCCGGCCTGATGCGGGCGCGGCAGGCCAAGCTGCCGGTCACCTAGAGGTCCGGCGGTCCCGATGAGCGGTCCGACCTGGCCGACCCTGCTCACCGCGCTGCTGCGTGGTGACGACCTCGGCGCGGCCGACACCGCCTGGGCGATGGAGCAGATCATGCTGGGCGAGGCCACGCCTGCGCAGGTGGCCGGCTTCGTGACGGCGCTGCGCGCCAAGGGCGAGGCGCCGGAGGAGGTCACCGGCCTGGTCACGACGATGCTCGAGCACGCCGAGCGCATCGACGTGCCGGGGCCGGTCGTCGACACCTGCGGCACCGGCGGCGACCGCGCCCACACCGTCAACATCTCCACGATGTCGGCGATGGTGGTGGCCGGCACCGGGGCGCGGGTGGTGAAGCACGGCAACCGGGCGGCCTCGTCGGCCTGCGGGTCCGCTGACCTGCTCGAGGAGCTGGGGGTCGTGGTCGACCTGGCGCCGCCGTCGGTCGTGGAGTGCCTTCATCAGGCCGGGGTCACGTTCTGCTTCGCGCCCCGGTTCCACCCCGCGCTGCGCCACGCGGCGGCGGCCCGCCGCGAGCTGGGGGTGGCGACCGTCTTCAACTTCCTCGGCCCGCTGGCCAACCCGGCGCAGCCCGGTCACCAGGCGGTCGGGGTGGCGGACGCCCGGATGGCCGGTGTGATGGCCTCGGTGCTGGCCGGTCGGGGGGTCTCGGCTCTGGTGTTCCGCGGCGACGACGGGCTGGACGAGCTGACCACGGCCACGACCTCGCGGGTCTGGCTGGTCCACGACGGCGCGGTGACCGAGTCGACGCTGGACCCGTCGCGGCTGGGGCTCGCAGCCAGCAGCGGTGCCGACCTGCGCGGGGCCGACGCGGCGTTCAACGCCGACATCACCCGCCGGCTCCTCGCCGGGGAGCGGGGGCCGGTCCGTGAGGCGGTGCTGCTCAACGCGGCCGCGGCGCTGGTGGCGCTGGACCCCTCCGCCGACGGGACGCTGGAGGACCGGCTGGGTGCCGGCATCGTCACCGCCGCCGAGGCCGTCGACTCCGGCGCCGCGAGCCGGGCCCTGGACGGCTGGGTCTCGACCAGCCGGTCCCTGGCCGGCTGACCCCCGGGGGCGCGTCCTAGT
>JBOGDY010000398.1:0-2578 GCA_050742955.1 Actinomycetes bacterium
GGCCAGGGCGGCGGTGAGCGCCGCGGCGGCGCCGCCTCCGGGCGCCGGCGTCCGGGCCGCGGCCGCGTCGAGGAGCTCGTCGACCCGCAGCCGGAGCAGGCTGCCGCCGTCGCCGGCTATGACAGCCCCAAGATCTCGTCGTCCGCGCCCAGGTCGATCCGGAAGGCCGCTGGGCTGGAGCTCAGTCCCGGCATGGTGCGCATCTCGCCGCAGATCGGGTAGACGAAGCCGGCGCCGACCGAGGCCCGCACCTCGCGCACCGGCAGCCGCCACCCGGTCGGCGCACCCTTGAGTGCAGGGTCGGAGGAGATGGACAGGTGTGTCTTGGCGATGCAGACCGGCAGCCGGCCGAACCCGTTGCGTTCGTAGGTGTCGAGCTGGCGTCGGGCCGGCGGGCTGTAGTCGACGCCGTCGGCCCCGTAGATGGTGCGCGCAATGATCTCGATCTTCTCCTGCAGGGTCGCCTCGTCCGGGTAGAGCAACCGGAAGTCGGCGGGCTCCTCGGACGCCTCGATCACCGCCTCGGCGAGCTCGGTCGCGCCGCGCCCGCCGTCGGTGAAGTGGTTGCAGACCGCCACCCGGGAACCCATGAACTCGGCGATCTCACGGATGGCCGCGTGCTCCGAGTCGTGGTCGCCCGGGAAGGCGTTGATGGCCACGACAGGCGTGACGCCGTGGACCCGGATGTTCTCGATCTGCTTGCGCAGGTTGGCGCCGCCGAGGTGGACCTCGTCGGGGTTCTCGGCGAACAGGCCCTCGGGCAGCGGCCGGCCGGCGACGATGCGGTGCCGGCCGGAGTGGGCCTTGAGGGCGCGTACCGTCGTGACGATGACCGCCGCGTCCGGGATGAGGCCCGATGTCCGGCACTTGATGTTGAAGAACCGCTCCGCCCCCATGTCGGCGCCGAACCCTGCCTCGGTGACGAGGAAGTCGGTGCCGTGGATGCCGATCAGGTCGGCGATCACCGACGAGTTCCCGTGGGCGATGTTGCCGAAAGGTCCGGCGTGCACGAGCACCGGAGTGTTCTCCAGGGTCTGCATGAGGTTCGGCTTGAGCGCCTCGCGCAGGATCACCGCCATCGCCCCGGCCCCGCCGATGTCCTCGGCGCTGACCGCGTCCCCGTCGTGCGTGTACCCCACGACGATGCGGCCCAGCCGCTCCCTCAGTTCGGCGGCCGAGCGGGTCAGCGCCAGGATCGCCATCACCTCGGACGCGGCGGTGATGTCGAACCCGGTCTGCCGGGTGACGCCGTCCTGCCGTGACCCGAGGCCGACCACGATGTTGCGCAGCGCACGGTCGTTGACGTCGAGCACCCGGCGCCAGGTGATGTTGGACAGGTCCAGGCCTGTCTCGTTGCCCTGGTGCAGGTGGTTGTCGACGAGGGCCGAGAGCAGGTTGTGCGCAGCGGTGACGGCGTGGAAGTCGCCGGTCAGGTGCAGGTTGAGGATCTCCATCGGGACGACCTGGCTGTAGCCGCCACCGGCGGCGCCGCCCTTGATGCCGAACGTCGGGCCCATCGACGGCTGCCGGATCGCCACCGTGGCCTTGCGGCCGACGTGCTTCATGGCCTGCCCCAGCCCGACCGTGGTGGTGGTCTTGCCCTCGCCGAGCGGGGTCGGGGTGACCGCGGAGACCACGACGTACCGGGCGCGTGGCCGGTCGGAGAGCTCTTCGATCGCGGCCAGCTTGACCTTCGCCACATCGTCGCCGTGCGGCTCGAGCAGGTGGGGGCCGATGCCCATCTCGGCCGCCACGTCGCCGAGCGGCTTGAGCGTCGCCCCCTGGGCGATCTCCAGGTCGGACGGAAAAGCCATGGACTTCCTCCCGGTCGTGCCCGAACAGCCTGGAACGGACGCTACCTGCGACAGCGGGTCCGCGGGGCGGAAGCCGCGCGAGCCGTAACCGGCCAGACCGGGACGCATCCCGCGCCCCGCGCGCCCGGGACTGCGGATAGGGTCGAGGAGGACGGGGGCGCAGACGAGGGAGGCGACGTGCGGGTTGCGGAGCCGGCCACCGACCGGGTGCTGACGCTGCCCAACGCGCTGAGCATGCTCCGCCTGCTGGGCGTGCCGTTGTTCCTGTGGCTGGTCCTGACCGAGCACGACGAGGCCGCCGTCCTGGTGCTCATGGTCAGCGGCGTCACCGACTGGCTGGACGGCAAGATCGCCCGCCGCTGGAACCAGATGTCCCGCCTCGGGCAGCTGCTCGACCCCACTGCGGACCGGCTCTACATCCTGGCCACCCTGGTGGGTCTGAGCGTGCGTGAGATCGTTCCGTGGTGGCTGACCATTGCACTGGTGGGCCGCGACGCGCTGCTCAGCCTGACGCTTCCGCTGCTGCGCCGGCACGGCCACGGGCCGCTGCCGGTCCACTTCCTCGGCAAGGCCGCGACGTTCAACCTGCTGTGCGGATTCCCGCTGCTGCTACTCGGTGAGGGCGACTCGTTCGTGAGCCAGCTCGCCCACGCCTTCGGTTGGGCGTTCGCGATCTGGGGGACGGCGCTCTACTACTGGGCGGCTGTCCTCTATGTCGGGCAGGTGCGCCAGGTGGTCCGGACCCCCCAGGAGGCGAGCGCGTG
>JBOGDY010000399.1:0-2548 GCA_050742955.1 Actinomycetes bacterium
ATGCCCATAGTGATCACCAGGTCGTGCACCAGCGCGACCATCGCGGCCACGGCCATCTTCCACTCGAAGTACAGCGACAGGAAGATCATCAGTACGAGCAGGAAGACGATGAGGGCCCGCAGCGCCTTCTTGGAGATGTCCTCCCCCCAGGACGGCCCGATCAGCTGGGTGCTGACCTCCTCACGGGGCACGTCGAAGCGCTTGGCCAGCGCCACCTGCACGGCGCGGGACTCGTCGGCGCTGAGGTCCTCGGTCTGGGCGCGGACCGTGTTGTTCCCGACCCTCTGCACGGTGACCTGCCCACTGACGCCGGCGTCCTGCACGGTCGAGAGAACGTCGCTCTCGGTGGCCTGCGCTGTAGGGACCCGGAACTCGGCGCCGCCTCGGAACTCGATGCCCAGGGTGAGCCCGCGGAACACGAGCGCTCCGATCGAGAGCAGCAGGATCGCCGCGGAGATGGCGTACCACGTCTTGCGGCGGCCGACGAAGTCGTAGGAGACCTCGCCCCGGTAGAGCCGGTTGCCGAGCGAACCTGCGCGGGACATCAGGACTCCTTCGCGGCCGCGGCCGTGGCGGGACGGCGGCGGGTGGTCGGCCGGGCGGCTGGCATCTCGCGCACCCCGAGGTGTCGGGGATCCAGGCCGGAGAGCCGGTGGCCCTGGCCATAGAACTTGGTCCGGGCGAGCAACGCGACCAGCGGCTTGGTGAAGAGGAAGACCACGACGACGTCGATGACCGTTGTCAGCCCCAGCGTGAACGCGAAGCCCCGGACGCTGCCGACCGACAGCAGGTAGAGGATCACGGCGCCGAGGAAGGACACGAAGTCGGCGGCGAGGATCGTACGCCGGGCTCGAACCCAGCCGGTCTCGACCGCGACCCGCAGCGTCTTGCCGTCGCGCACCTCGTCACGAAGCCGCTCGAAGAACACGACGAAAGAGTCGGCGGTGATGCCGATGGCCACGATGGTGCCGGCGATGCCGGCCAGGCTCAGTCGGAACCCGATCTGCCAGCCGAGCAGCACGATCATGCCGTAGGTCAGGACCGTGGCCACGGCGAGGCTGGCCACGGTGACTAGGCCGAGGCCGCGGTAGTAGAGCAGCGAGTAGAGAACGACCAGAGCCAGGCCGATGATGCCCGCAACTAGGCCGGCGTGGAGCTGGTTGCCGCCCAAGGTCGGCGACACCTCCTGCACGTCGCCGGGGTCGAAGGTGAGCGGCAGCGCGCCGTACTTCAGCACGTTCGCCAGGTCGCGGGCCTCCTGCTGGGTGAAGTCGCCCTCGATCTGGGCGTTCCCGCCGGTGATCGGTCCGTCGTTCAGGCCGGGGGCGGAGACCACGAGGCCGTCCAGCACGATGCCGAACCGGTTCAGCGGATCCTGCTGTGCCGCGAGGCGCCTGGTGGTGTCGGCGAACTTGCGGGTGCCCTCACCGGTGAAGTCGAGGGTGACGATCCAGCCCCCCGTCGTGACGCCCTGCTGGTTGGTCTGCAGCGAGGCGGCTGCGGAGCTCACGTCGGTGCCCAGCACCTCGGCAGGTCCGAGGATGTATTTCTCCCCCTGGTCGTCGCTGCAGGTGACCAACGGCTTCTTGGGATCGTCGGCGCCGGGGGTGCGCAGCCTCTCGCGCAGCGCTGACTCCTTCTGGCAGTCCAGGTCGAGGAACTGCTTCTGCATCTCGGGGGTGATCCCGGCGCTCGGGTCGACCGGTGCGTTCGGGTCGGCCGGCGCGGTGGGCGCCGGGGCGGTGGGCGCCGGCGTCGATGCCGCCTTGAGAGCCTGCGGCACGGCCCGCTGGTTCGTAGTCGCGGTGGGGCTCGGCGACTCACCCGTGGGGGCCGGCGACGCGCTGCCGGTCGGCGACGGACTGGGCGACGGCAGCTCGGTCGGGGTGCCGGCGGTGGCTGCGAGGACGGGCCGGAACCTCAACTCGGCGGTTTGCCGGACCGTGTCCAGGATGTTGCTGTCCCTGCTGCCGGGGACGGAGATGACGATGCTGTCCCCGGCGGTGGTCACCTCGGCCTCGGCGACGCCGAAGCTGTCGACCCGGGAGCGGATGATCTGGACGGCCTGGTCGAGGTTGTCCTTCTCGATCTTTCCCGCAGCACCGGGTGCGACCCGCGGTGTCAGGATGACGCTGGTGCCGCCCTCGAGGTCGAGCCCGAGGCGGGGGCTGTACTTCTCCTTGAGGGTCAGCTCGTCGTCGCCCAGCTTGTCCGGCGCGACGAAGAAGATCGCGCCATAGACGAACGCGATCAGCAGCGCCATTACCGCCAAACTGCGCCCGGGTCGGGTCCCAGTGGGTGTTGCCACGGTCGCTCGTCTCTCCCTGTCCGTCCCTGCCGGTCCCTGTCCCGCCGGAGCACCCGGGCTCCGGCGCCCCGCGTGAACCTACTCGGGCCGGTCCGTCGTGGTGTCGCCGCCGTCTTCCGGCGCGCCGGTCTGCTCCGGCACGATCCGCGCCACCGCGGGCAGCGCCCATCGGGTGCGCACGCCCGGTGACACCTCGATCGTGACCGAGTCGTCGTCGACGCCGGCGACGGTGCCGTAGAG
>JBOGDY010000400.1:0-2548 GCA_050742955.1 Actinomycetes bacterium
GCCCGGGCACCCATCGGGCCGATGCAGGCGCCCTTCGCGTTGACCCCGTGCCGGTTGGACTTCACCGCGATCTTGGTGCGGTGGCCGGCCTCCCGGGCGATGGCCTTGATCTCGACGGTGCCGTCGGCGATCTCGGGCACCTCCATCGCGAACAGCTTGCGGACCAGGTTGGGGTGGGTACGGGACAGGATGATCGACGGGCCGCGCAGCCCCTTGCGGACCTGCACGACGTAGCAGCGCAGCCGGCTTCCGTGGTCGTAGTGCTCACCGGGCACCTGCTCGGGCGGCGGCAGCACCGCCTCTATCCGGCCCAGGTCGACGAAGACGTTGCGCGGGTCCTTCCCCTGCTGGATGACCCCGGAGACGATGTCGCCCTCCTTGCCGGCGAACTCCCCGAACATCTGCTCGTCCTCGGCGTCCCGCAGCCGCTGCAGGATGACCTGCTTGGCGGTGGTCGCGGCGATCCGGCCGAAGCCGGTGGGGGTGTCGTCGTACTCCCGGAGAACGTTCTCGGCCTCGTCCGTCTCGGCCGCCCAGACGGTGACGTGCCCGCTCTTGCGGTCGAGCTCGACCCGGGCGGTCGGCTGGTGCCCCTCGGTGCGCTGGTAGGCGATGAGGAGGGCCGCCTCGATGGCCTCGACCAGCGTCGTGAGGGAGATCTCCTTCTCCCGCTCGAGGGAACGCAGCGCGCTCATGTCGATGTCCATGGCTACTCCCTCCCGGTCTTGCGGTTGAACTCCACCTGCACCCGGCCGGAGACCACGTCGTGCCAGGCGAGCAGCCGCTCCTCACCTGAAACGTCCAGGCGTACGCCGTCGTCCCCGACCTCGACCACACGGCCGGTGGCGGTGCCGCCGTCGGCGAGCCCGGCCTGGACGAGCCGTGACCGTGCCCGGCGCCAGTGGCGCGGCTGGGTCAGGGGGCGGTCGACGCCCGGGGACGTGACCTCCAGGACGTAGGCCCGGCCGCCCATCGCGTCGCTCTCGTCCAGGACGGCGGAGACGGCGGTGCTGACCTCGGCGACGGTGTCGAGCCCGACGCCACCATCGCGGTCGACCACGACCCGCAGCACGTGGCGACGTCCGGCCGCCTGCACGGCGACGTCCTCGAGATCGAGACCGAGGCCGGTGACGACGGGCGAGAGCAGGCGCAGGAGATCGTCACGGTTCGAGGTCTTGCTCACGCCGGGACCTCCCTCGCTCTGCTGTTGTCACTGCCAGTCGCACGACGACCTTAGCGGTCCGCGCCCATGGGATCATGACCGGCACCGCGCCACCACGACACCGGATAGGACGACGTCCCATGCAGCAGGCCGGCCCGTCCCGGCGGCACGTGCTGGCCGGCGCCGGGGCCCTGGCGGTGGCGGCCTGCACGCGGGACCGCGAGCCGACGCCGCGGCCGACGGCCGACCCGGACGAGCCGGTGCGTCAGGCCGCGATCGCCGACGTCCGGGCGCTCGCCGCGCTCTATGCCGCCGCGATGGTCAAGCACCCGGCACTGCGCCCGGCACTCGAGCCGCTGGCGGCCGAGCACACCGCCCACCTCGAGGCCCTGGGTGCGGCGCCTGTGACCGGGTCACCGTCCTCGACGACGTCCGCCGCGTCGACGTCCGGCCCGACGCCGTCGAGGTCCGGCCCGTCGCCGTCGACGAGCCGGAGCCCGGCCGTCCCGGCGAGGCCGGAGGCTGCCCGGCAGGCGCTCGCCACGGCGGAGCGCGCCGCGGCCGGCCGGCGCGTCACCGGCTCCACCGAGGCATCCCCGTCGCTGGCGCGGCTGCTGGCCTCGGTGGGCGCGTGCGAGGCCACGCACGCGGCGCTGCTGACCGCCCCCCGGGCGGCGGCATGAGCGAGGTGGATGCGCTGCAGACCGCGCTCGCCGGGGAACATGCAGCGGTCTACGGGTACGGCGTGGCCGGCGCCCACCTCGACGGCGCCGACCTGAAGAGGGCGACCGGTGCCGTGACCGCGCACCGGAGGCGGCGGGACCATCTGGACGAGCTGTTGCGCGACCGTGGAGCCGAACCGGTGGCCTCGGCCGCGACCTACGCGTTGCCACGACCGGTCAGCGACGCAGCCGGCGCCGTCCTGCTCACGACCGAGCTCGAGGAGCGGCTGGCCGCCGTCTGGGCCGACGCGGCGACTCAGCTGCGGGCCGGTCTGCGGCGGCTGGCGGCGCAGGCCCTCCAGGACGCGGCCGTGCGGGCGGCGCTCTGGCGCGGCGGCAGCGTGCCCTTCCCCGGCCTACCAGAACGCTCCTCGTGATCGGACACTGTTGATCGGACACTGCGATCGCTCTCCGCGGCACGAGGACAGGGAGTTGACCCGCGGGTTTCGTTGCCGGGCAACGGAAACTGCTGTGCACAACGGCCTTCCCGATGTGGGTCGGGTGCGGTAGGATTCGAACATCTGTTCGAGACGTTGTGGAGGGGTGGGGACGGTGACGGTGACCCCGGTGGACCCGGATCCCGGGCACCCGACCGACCTGGACGCCGACCTGGCCGAGCTGGATGCCGACCTGACCGACCTGGACGCCGACCAGGCCGAGCTGG
>JBOGDY010000401.1:0-2539 GCA_050742955.1 Actinomycetes bacterium
GCTCGAGCCCTTCGGCATCCGCGAGCTCGTGCAGTCGGGCATGGTCGCCGTGGGGCGCGGGCCGCGCTCGATCACCGACCGGTCCGCCCGCCCGGGCTCCGTCACCCCCATCGCCCGCTGACTACCAGCCAACCCATCCATCCATCCACCCACAACCAACCGGCGTTGATCATGCGCAAGTGGTCGGCGTCAGCCCGGTGGCCGACCACTTGCGCATGATCAACGGTGAGAATGGCGAAACGCTTCGCATCGAGGAGGCACACCAGTGGCCGATCTGTTCTACGACGACGACGCCGACCTGTCCGTCATCCAGCGACGCAACGTGGCCGTGCTGGGCTACGGCAGCCAGGGTCACGCCCACGCGTTGTCCCTGCGCGACTCCGGAGTCGACGTGCGCGTCGGGCTGCCCGAGGGGTCCAAGAGCCGCGAGCGCGCGGACTCGGAAGGGTTGCGGGTCGTCACGCCGTACGAGGCCTGCGAGGAGGCCGACCTGGTCATGGTGCTGGCACCCGACCCCATCCAGCGGAAGCTGTTCACGGAGGCGGTCGAACCCAACCTGGTCGACGGCGATGCGCTCTTCTTCGGGCACGGCCTCAACATCCGCTACGACCTGGTCAAGCCCCCGGCAGGGGTCGACGTCTGCATGGTCGCGCCCAAGGGTCCCGGCCACCTGGTCCGGCGGCAGTTCGTCGACGGTCGCGGGGTGCCGGTGCTGATCGCCGTCGAGCAGGACGCGACCGGCAACGCGTGGGACCTCGTGAAGTCCTACGCCAAGGGCATCGGCGGCACCCGGGCCGGTGCGATCAGGACGACGTTCACCGAGGAGACCGAGACCGACCTGTTCGGTGAGCAGGTCGTGCTCTGCGGCGGCCTGTCCGAGCTGATCAAGTCCGGCTTCGAGACCCTGATCGAGGCCGGCTACCAGCCCGAGATCGCGTACTTCGAGTGCCTGCACGAGGTGAAGCTCATCGTCGACCTGATGTACGAGGGTGGCATCTCGAAGATGTACTGGTCGGTGTCGGAGACCGCGGAGTACGGCGGCTACACCCGCGGCCCGCGGCTGGTGACCGACCAGACCCGGGCCGAGATGCGGAAGATCCTCGGCGAGATCAGGGACGGCTCGTTCGCCAGGGAGTGGATGGACGAGTACGACTCGGGTCTGCCCAACTACAAGCGCTACTTCCAGGAGCACACCGACCACCCGGTTGAGGTCACCGGCCGCCGGCTGCGCCCGATGATGAGCTGGATCGACGAGACCGACTGACCCGCCCCCCGGGAAATCGACCACGTTATGTAGGTCGGGACCCGCGACAACAGGTCCGTCGGCCGGTTGTCGCGGGTACCCGCATGTTGCGGTGCGGGCGGGACCGACCGGGCGCGGGTCACCGCGGTCACCAGGGCAGTCCAGCAGCCGGACGTTGTGAACCGTTTCACAAGACGTCGTTAGGATGGGTCCCGCCGCCGGGGCCCGGCGAGGTGCCCGGACCGGCTGTCCCTCTCAGACCCGCCGACCCAGCGGAGGACCCGCACGTGAGCAAGCCCGTCGTCCTGATCGCCGAAGAGCTTTCCCCGGCCACCGTCGAGGCGCTGGGGCCGGACTTCGAGATCCGCCACTGCGACGGCTCCGACCGGTCCCAGCTGCTGGCGGCCATCACCGACGTCGACGCGATCCTGGTGCGCAGCGCCACGAAGGTCGACGCCGAGGCCATCTCGGCGGCGTCCCGGCTCAAGGTGGTCGCCCGTGCCGGAGTGGGTCTCGACAACGTCGACGTCAAGGCCGCGACCCAGGCCGGGGTCATGGTCGTCAACGCCCCACAGTCCAACATCGTCAGCGCCGCCGAGCTCGCCGTCGGGCTGCTGCTCGCGGCCGCCCGGCACATCCCCGCGGCCACCACCGCCCTGCGCGGGGGCGAGTGGAAGCGCAGCAGGTACACCGGCGTCGAGCTCTACGAGAAGACCGCCGGGGTCGTGGGTCTCGGCCGCATCGGGGTCCTCGTCGCCCAGCGGCTGTCCGCGTTCGGCATGCAGGTCATCGCCTACGACCCCTATGTCGCGGCCGGCCGCGCGGCCCAGATGGGGGTCCGCCTGGTCTCGCTCGACGAGCTGCTGCGGCAGAGCGACGTCCTGTCGGTCCACCTGCCCAAGACCGCCGAGACGGTCGGGCTGATCGGCCAGGCCGAGCTGGAGAAGGTCAAGCCTTCGCTCATCCTCGTCAACGCCGCCCGCGGTGGCATCGTCGACGAGGACGCGCTCTACTCCGCCATCAAGGAGGGTCGCGTCGCGGCGGCCGGACTCGACGTGTTCTCGACCGAGCCGTGCACCGACTCGCCGTTGTTCGAGTTCGAGTCGGTGGTGGCCACTCCGCACCTCGGTGCCAGCACCGACGAGGCCCAGGAGAAGGCCGGCGTAGCGGTGGCCCGCTCGGTGCGGCTCGCGCTGTCCGGCGAGATGGTGCCCGACGCGGTGAACGTGCAGGGCGGCGTGATCGCCGAGGACGTCCGCCCGGGCATCCCGCTGGCCGAGAAGCTCGGCCGGGTCT
>JBOGDY010000402.1:0-2528 GCA_050742955.1 Actinomycetes bacterium
CCGTGTGGCCGAAGGGGCGGTTCTCGACGCTGGCCGGCTTCGTCGAGCCGGGCGAGTCGCTCGAGCAGGCGGTGCGCCGCGAGGTTGGGGAGGAGGTCGGGCTGCGGGTCGGTGCGGTGCGCTACCTGGGCAGCCAGCCGTGGCCGTTCCCCTCGAGCCTGATGCTCGGCTTCGTCGCGCACGCGGAGACGGTCGAGGTCGACCTGTTCGACGGAGAGATCCAGGATGCCCGGTGGTTCACGCGCAGCGAGCTCGGCGACGCCGTACGCCGGGGTGAGGTCTTCCTCTCCCCGCGGCTGTCCATCGCCCGACGGTTGATCGAGCACTGGTACGGCGGGGAGATCCCCGACGCTCCTGAGGCGTGGGCCGCGCACGTGGCTGCGCAGGGCCGCCCCGGGACCTGACCCCGTCAGGCGGCGAGCTGCCGCTTGACCTGGGCGAGTGTCGGGTTCGTCAGCGCCGCGCCGTCGGGGAAGACCACGGTCGGCACGGTCTGCATGCCTCCGTTGACCGACATCACCAGCTCGGCCGCCCTCGGGTCGTCCTCGATGTCGACCTCGACGTAGGCGATGCCCTCGCGCTCCATCTGCGACTTGAGCCGGCGGCAGTAGCCGCACCAGACCGTGCTGTACATGGTGACGGGCACGAAGCCATCCTTCCCCGTGGTCAAGAGCACCGAACAGGGGCATTCTGCCCCTTCCGACCACACAACACTCGGCGCGCCCGGCTCCTTCCGTCGTCGGCGGCGGCTGCGAGGATGGCGGCCGTGGCCGACGACTGGGAGCAGGAGCTGCTCGGCAGCCTCGACCCCGAGCAGCGCGAGGTCGCCACGGCGCTGACCGGCCCGGTGTGCGTGCTGGCCGGTGCCGGCACCGGCAAGACCCGTGCCATCACGGCGCGCATCGCCTACGGCGTCCGCTCCGGCGTCTTCGTGCCGCAGCGGGTGCTGGCCGTCACGTTCACGGCGCGCGCGGCCGGGGAGATGCGCACCCGGCTGCGCGACCTCGGGGCGGTGGGGGTCCAGGCGCGCACCTTCCACGCCGCGGCGCTGCGCCAGCTGCGGTACTTCTGGCCGCGGCACGTCGGCGGCGAGCTGCCGTCGCTGGCCGAACACAAGGCCGGGCTGGTCGCGGAGGCCGCCGGCCGGCTGCGGCTCCCCACCGACCGGGCCACGGTGCGCGACCTTGCCGCCGAGGTCGAGTGGGTCAAGGTCACGATGACCGACCGCGACGACTACGCCGCGGTCGCGGCGAAGGCCGGCCGGCCCGGCCCGGCCGGCCTCGACGGGGCGACCGTCACCCGGCTGCTGTCCGCCTACGAGCAGGTCAAGCGGGACCGGGGCGTCATCGACTTCGAGGACGTGCTGCTCTACATCGTGGGTCTGCTCGCCGAGCACCCCCAGGTGGCGGCGACCGTGCGCGGGCAGTACACCCAGCTGGTCGTCGACGAGTACCAGGACGTCAGCCCGCTCCAGCAGGAGCTGCTCGACCAGTGGCGCGGCGGCAGCGACGAGCTGTGCGTCGTCGGCGACCCCAACCAGACCATCTACACGTTCGCCGGGGCCACGCCGACGTTCCTCACCGAGTTCGCCCACCGCCACCCCGGCGCCCGGGTGGTGCGGCTGGTCCGCGACTACCGCTCCACCCCGCAGGTCGTGGCGCTCGCCAACCGGCTGCTCGGCGGGTCGCCGGCGGCCGCGCGCACCCGGCTCGAGCTCGTCGCCCAGCGGCCCTCCGGCCCGGAGCCCGAGCTGCGCGAGCACCCCGACGAGACCCGCGAGGCCACCGTCGTCGCCGAGCGCATCAAGGGACTGCTCGGGAAGGGGGTGCGCGCCAGCGAGGTGGCGGTGCTGTTCCGCACCAACGGGCAGAGCGAGACCTACGAGCAGGCGTTGACCGACGCCGGCGTCCCCTACGTCCTGCGGGGCGGCGAGCGCTTCTTCGACCGACCCGAGATCCGCGAGGCCCGGCTGCTGCTGCGCGGGGCCGCCCGCTCCACCGAGGACGCCGACGTTCCGGAGGCGGTGCGGGGCGTGCTGAGCAGCACCGGGTGGGCTGCCACACCGCCCGAGGGCGGAGGCGCGGTACGCGAGCGGTGGGAGTCGCTCGCCGCGCTGGTGCGGCTGGCCGACGACCTGGCCGACGCCCGCCCGGGCCTCACCCTGGGGGAGCTGGTGACCGAGCTCGACGAACGGGCCGACGCCCGGCACGCGCCCACCGTCGAGGGCGTGACCCTCGCGTCGCTGCACGCGGCGAAGGGTCTGGAGTGGGACGCCGTCTTCGTCGTCGGCGCCCACGACGGCATGATCCCGATCACCTACGCCGCGACCCCTGATGCGGTCGAGGAGGAGCGCCGGCTGCTCTACGTCGGCGTGACCCGCGCCCGCGAGCGGCTCAGCATCACCTGGTCGGCGGCCCGGACCCCGGGTGGGCGGGGCGGGCGACGGCCGTCGCGGTTCCTGGCCGGCCTCGGGGCCCGCGGCGCTCCCGCTGCTGCCGGGACCGCGGGGGAGAAGCGCGGCTCCTCGC
>JBOGDY010000403.1:0-2524 GCA_050742955.1 Actinomycetes bacterium
CCCCGAGCACGGCCACACCGTCGGCGTCGAGACGACGACCGGCCCGCTCGGCCAGGGCGTCGGCAACGCCGTGGGCATGGCGATGGCCGCCCGGCGCGAGCGGGGCCTGCTCGACCCCGACGCCGCGGCCGGTGAGTCGCCGTTCGACCACACCATCTGGTGCTTCGCCTCGGACGGCGACATGGAGGAGGGCGTCAGCAGCGAGGCCTCCTCGCTGGCCGCGGTGCAGCGCCTCGGCAACCTGGTGCTGCTCTACGACGACAACCACATCTCGATCGAGGACGACACGAGCATCGCCCTGTCCGAGGACGTGGTCGCCCGCTACGACGCCTACGGCTGGCACACCCAGCGCGTCGACTGGCTCGAGGACGGCGGGGCCTACACCGAGAACGTGCAGGCCCTGGCCGACGCCTTCACGGCCGCCCGGGCCGAGACCGAGCGACCCTCGTTCATCGCGCTGCGCACCGTCATCGGGTGGCCTGCGCCCAACGCGCAGAACACCGGCAAGGCGCACGGCGCCGCGCTCGGCGAGGAGGAGGTCGCGGCCACCAAGAAGATCCTCGGCTTCGACCCGTCCAAGACGTTCGACGTCGACCCCGGCGCGCTCGCCCACGCCCGCAGGGTCGTCGACCGGGGCCGCGAGGCGCACCAGCGGTGGAGCGGGTCGTTCGAGGCGTGGCGGTCGCGCAACGCCGAGGGTGCGGCGCTGCTCGACCGGATGTCGGTTCGCCGCCTCCCGGACGGCTGGACCTCGGCCCTGCCGGAGTTCCCCGCCGACGAGAAGGGCATGGCCACCCGCAAGGCCTCCGGCGAGGTGCTCTCGGCCATCGCGCCGGTGCTGCCCGAGCTGTGGGGCGGCTCGGCGGACCTGGCCGAGTCGAACAACACCACCCCCAAGGGCGAGCCGTCCTTCCTCCCGGAGGACCGCCAGTCGAAGGAGTTCCCCGGCGGGCCCTACGGCCGGGTGCTGCACTTCGGCGTCCGCGAGCACGCGATGGGCTCGATCATGAACGGCATCGCGCTGCACGGCGGCACCCGGGTCTACGGCGGCACCTTCCTCATCTTCAGCGACTACATGCGTCCCGCCGTGCGGCTCGCGGCGCTGATGAGGCTGCCGGTGACCTACGTGTGGACCCACGACTCGATCGGTCTCGGCGAGGACGGCCCCACCCACCAGCCGGTCGAGCAGCTGGCCGCCCTGCGGGCGATCCCCGGGCTCGACGTGGTGCGCCCCGCCGACGCGAACGAGACCGTCGTGGCCTGGCGGACGATCCTCGGTCACACCGACCGGCCCGCCGGCCTGGCCCTGACCCGCCAGAACGTGCCAACGTTCGACCGCAGCGTCTTCGCCTCGGCCGAGGGCACCGCCCGCGGCGGCTACGTCCTGGCCGACGCCTCCGACGGGCAGCCGCGGGTCATCATCGTCGCCACCGGGTCCGAGGTGGCGCTGGCGGCCGCCGCGCGCGAGGTCCTGGAGGGCGAGGGCACCCCGACGCGCGTGGTGTCGATGCCGTGCGTCGAGTGGTTCAGGGACCAGGACCGCAGCTACCAGCAGCAGGTCCTGCCGACCGGCGTCAAGGCCCGGGTCAGTGTCGAGGCGGCGGTCGGCCAGGGCTGGAGGGACGTCGTGGGCGACTCCGGCGAGATCATCAGCCTCGAGCACTTCGGGGGAAGCGCGGCCCACACCGTGCTGTTCGAACAGTTCGGCTTCACCCGGGACCGGGTGGTCGCCGCCGCCCACGCCACGCTGGAGCGAGTCGGAGTGATCACCGGGGGCACCACGGGCAGCTGACCCACCGTCAGACCCCGGATGCCCGGGCACCGAGAGGATGAGAACCGATGACCGATCCACTGCGCCAGCTCTCCGACGAGGGTGTCGCCATCTGGCTGGACGACATGAGCCGCGGCCGTCTCACCACCGGCGGCCTCGCAGATCTCGTTCGCGACAGGCACGTCGTCGGGGTCACCACCAACCCGACGATCTTCCAGAAGGCGGTGAGCGACAGCGACCTCTACGACCGGCAGCTGGGCGACCTCGCCCTGCGCGGCGTCCAGGTCGAGGAGGCCGTCCGGATGGTCACGACGTTCGACGTGCGCTGGGCCTGCGACGTGCTGCGGCCCGTCTACGACGCCAGCGACGGCGTCGACGGCCGGGTGTCCATCGAGGTCGACCCCCGGCTCGCGCACGAGACCGAGAAGACCGTCGCGGAGGCGCGCCAGCTGTGGTGGCTGGTCGACCGGCCCAACCTGTTCGTCAAGATCCCGGCCACCCGGGCCGGGCTGCCCGCCATCGCCCAGTGCCTGGCCGAGGGCATCAGCATCAACGTCACGTTGATCTTCTCGCTCCAGCGCTACGCCGAGGTCATGGACGCGTTCCTGGAGGGCCTCGAACGAGCCCGGGCCGCCGGGCACGACCTGTCCCGGCTCGGATCGGTCGCGTCGTTCTTCGTCAGCCGGGTGGACACCGAGATCGACAAGCGGCTGGACAAGCTGGGCTCGGCCGGGGCCAAGGAGCTCCGCGGCC
>JBOGDY010000404.1:0-2523 GCA_050742955.1 Actinomycetes bacterium
CCAAGGCCGAGGACCCGGTCCTCGCGTTCGAGTCCGAGGAGACCAAGTACCTGCTGGCCAAGGCGATCAACACGCTGCCGGAGCGGGAGAAGATCGTCGTGACCCTCTACTACTACGAGGGGCTCACACTCGCCGAGATCGGCCAGGTCCTGGGCGTCACCGAGAGCCGGATCTGCCAGATGCACACCAAGGCGGTGCTGCAGCTGCGCGGCAAGCTCGCCGAGACCCGCGAGTAGGGCCAGGTCACATCCGGCCGATCGCCGACTTCGGGCCCATCACGACCCGCGGCCGGTAGGTCGGGTTCAGCCAGCGCAGCACCTTGCGCATGTTGCCCGCGCCCAGCGACACGCAGCCGGCGGTGGCCCCGGGCCCGTTGACGTGCAGGAAGATCCCGCCGCCCATACGGGTGTCGGCCGGGTGCCGTGCCTTGCGCTGGCCGTCGGCGGTCCGGTAGATCCCGCTGGGCAGGTTGAACTTGATCACTGCGGCGTAGCGGTACTGCCCGTAGTAGTCCCACAGGTGCTCGGCCCAGGACCGTCGCCAGGCTGCGCCGGCGACCCGGCGGTACTGGTAGACGTTGTAGGTGCGGGGGCTGCGCGGGTCGTACGGCCACCAGTCGTTGCGGTCGAACCGGCGGTAGCGCATCGCCGTCCCCGGGTCGGCGGACGAGCCGAAGGCCCGGGTGACCCGGAAGGTCCCCGCCGGGGTCGTTCCCGTGCCCTGGCGCCGGTCCGCGGCCTTGACGAAGCCGTTTCCCCCGATCCGGGCTCGCATGGGGTCGAAGCGCCGCCGCCACACCCCGTCGGAACCCTTGCGGTAGGTCCGCAGGGTGGCGTAGCTCGTCCGCCAGGAGGACGAGGTGACCACCACGACCTGCCGGGCGGCGCCGAGGTGGGTGAGCCGCGACGGGTGGTACGCCGGGGCCGCCGCTCCGACACCGGGAGCCACCAGCAGGGAGGCGACGGCCGCCAGCAGGCACCCCGACGCCACGAGCAGCCGTCCGCGCATCATGCCCTCCTTGTCCGAATCCTCCGGTGATTGTCGGCGTCCTGGGTGGCTGTGTGAAGCGGCCACGCGGGTCCGGCGACACCGGGGGAGTCCCTGATCGGTGGGGCAGGAGAGGGCGAGGACCCCGCACGTAGGCTGCCGCGCATGCCGTCCGAGCCCTCTACGCACGACCGCACGAACGAGCTCTGGGGTCCCGACTGGCCGGACGTCCGGGCGCTGTGGCCGCTCGAGCCCACGGTGGCGCACCTCAACAACGGGTCGTTCGGGGCCGTGCCGACGCCGGTCCTCGAGGAGCAGCAGTCCTGGCGCGAACGCATGGAGACCAACCCGGTGCGCTTCCTCAGCCGCGAGCTGACCGACGCGCTCGAGCAGGCCCGCGGCGAGGTCGCCCAGTTCCTCGGTGCCGACCCGGACGGGCTGGCATTCGTGCGCAACGCCACGACCGGGGTGAGCACCGTGCTCGCCTGCTTCCCGCTCGAACCCGGCGACGAGATCCTTGTCACCGACCACGCCTACGGCTCCGTCCGGATCGCCGCCCAGCGCTGGGCCGCCGACGCGGGGGCCACCGTCGTCACCGCCCACGTCCCGCTGGACGCCGACCATGACGCGGCCGCCGAGGCCGTGCTCTCCTGCGTGACGGGCCGTACCAGGCTTGCCCTGGTCGACCACGTGACATCACCCACCGCACGACGGCTGCCGCTCGTCGCGTTGATCCCTGCTCTGCAGGACCGCGGGGTCGCCGTCGCCGTCGACGGGGCGCACGCCCCCGGGATGCTCGCGGTCGAGCTCGACCGGCTCGGCGCCGACTACTGGACCGGCAACCTGCACAAGTGGTGCTACGCCCCTCGCGGCACCGCCGTGCTGCATGCCGCTGCCGCACGGCGGCCCGGGCTGCGTCCCCTGGCGGCCTCGTGGGGCGAGGAGCACGGTTTCCCCCGCGCGTTCAACGATGTTGGCACGGACGACCTCACCGCGTGGCTCGCGGCACCGCGGGCGTTGCGCGTGCTGGACCGGCTGGGACTGGACCGGGTGCGGCGGCACAACGTCGAGCTCGCGGTCGCCGGCCAGGTCGAGGTGGCCGGCGCGATCGGTCTCGACCAGGCGGCGCTGCCGCGCGACCCCGCGGTCAGCATGCAGCTCGTGCCGCTGCCCGCCGGCGTCGCGACGACGCCCGAGGACGCGGCCCGGTTGCAGGCGCGCATCGGGGACACGGTCTCCGTGGAGGTGTCGGTGTCCTGCTGGTCGGGTCGTGGCTTCCTGCGGTTGTCCGCCCAGGTGTACAACGCGCCGGCGGACTACGAGCGACTGGCCGCTGAGCTGCCGTCGCTGCTGTGAGGCGCGCATGCCCGACCAGCCCCGGAGGTGTCACGCGATCACCCGCGGGTGGTCACGGCGCCGCCGCGACCGCTCGTCGGCCAGGTCGACCACGCCGGGCGGCGGTGGCGCACCCGCCCGGCCGCGTCCGACCCGTCGGCCGCGGCGAGCCGGTCGTAGAGCGACGAGCAGGACCAGCGC
>JBOGDY010000405.1:0-2521 GCA_050742955.1 Actinomycetes bacterium
GCGTGGCAGGACCTGTCGGGGCCCCCACCTAACATGGGACGAGCATCTTGCCGACAGGGCCCGACCCCGACAACCCCGAGGACGTCACACACGTGGACCGACTGATCGTCCGAGGCGCGCGCGAGCACAACCTCAAGGACGTCTCGCTCGACCTGCCCCGCGACGCCATGATCGTCTTCACCGGGCTGTCGGGGTCGGGCAAGTCCAGCCTGGCGTTCGACACGATCTTTGCTGAGGGCCAGCGGCGCTACGTCGAGTCGCTGTCGGCCTACGCCCGCCAGTTCCTCGGCCAGATGGACAAGCCCGACGTCGACTTCATCGAGGGGCTGTCCCCGGCGGTGTCGATCGACCAGAAGTCCACCAGCCGCAACCCGCGGTCCACGGTCGGGACGATCACCGAGGTCTACGACTACCTACGGCTGCTGTTCGCCCGGGCCGGGCGGCCGCACTGCCCGGTGTGCGGCGAGCGGGTCAGCCGGCAGACACCTCAGCAGATCGTCGACCGGGTGCTGACGCTCGACGAGGGCACCCGGTTCCAGGTGCTGGCCCCGGTGGTGCGCGGGCGCAAGGGGGAGTACGCCGAGCTGTTCCGTGAGCTGCAGACCAAGGGCTACTCCCGGGCCCGCGTCGACGGCGAGGTGGTCTCGCTCGCCGAGCCACCCCGGCTCGACAAGAAGTACAAGCACACCATCGACGTCGTGGTCGACCGGCTCAGCGTCAAGGCATCGGCCAAGCGGCGGCTCACCGACTCGGTCGAGACGGCGCTCGGACTGGCCGGGGGGCTGGTCACCCTCGACTTCGTCGACCTGCCCGACAAGCACAAGGAGCGCGAGCGGCGCTTCTCGGAGAAGCTCGCCTGCCCCAACGACCACCCGCTGTCCATGGACGAGCTGGAGCCCAGGTCGTTCTCCTTCAACTCGCCCTACGGCGCCTGCCCCGAGTGCACCGGCCTCGGCACCCGGCTCGAGGTCGACGCCGACCTGGTGGTGCCCAACGACGAGCTGTCGGTGGCCGAGGGCGCCGTGGCTCCCTGGGCCGCGGGCACCAGCTCGAGCGACTACTTCCAGCGGCTGCTCGAGGCCCTGGCCGACGACCTGGGCTTCGCGATGGAGACACCGTGGCGCAAGCTGCCCGCCAGGGCCAAGCAGGCGGTGCTGCACGGCCTCGACTACCAGGTGCACGTCAAGTACAAGAACCGCTACGGCCGGATGCGCTCCTACTACACCGGTTTCGAGGGCGCGATCCCGTTCGTGCAGCGCCGGCACGCCGAGACCGACTCGGACTGGAGCCGGGAGCGCTACGAGGGCTACATGCGTGAGGTGCCCTGCCCTGCCTGCGGCGGGGCCCGGCTCAAGCCCGAGTCGCTGGCGGTCCTGCTCGGGGGGCGGACCATCGCCGACGTGTGCCGGCTGCCGATCCGTGAGGCCGACGAGTTCCTTCGCGACGCCGAGCTCACCGACCGCGAGCGGCAGATCGCCGAGCGGGTGGTCAAGGAGATCCACGCCCGGCTGGGCTTCCTGCTCGACGTGGGCCTCGACTACCTCTCCCTGGAGCGGCCGTCCGGCACGCTGTCCGGCGGCGAGGCGCAGCGGATCCGGCTGGCCACCCAGATCGGTGCCGGCCTGGTGGGCGTCCTCTACGTGCTCGACGAGCCGTCCATCGGCCTCCACCAGCGCGACAACCGCCGGCTGATCGAGACCCTCACCCGGCTGCGCGACCTGGGCAACACCCTCATCGTCGTCGAGCACGACGAGGACACCATCCGCACCGCCGACTGGGTGGTCGACATCGGGCCGGGCGCCGGGGAGCACGGCGGCCAGATCGTGGTCTCGGGTCCGGTCCAGGACCTGCTGGACAGCACCGACTCGCTGACGGGCGCCTACCTGGCCCGGCGTACGACCATCCCCACCCCCGCCATCCGCCGGCCCCGCACCAAGGGCCGCGACCTCACCGTCGTCGGGGCGCGGGAGCACAACCTGCAGACCATCGACGTCACCTTCCCGCTCGGCTGCTTCGTCGCCGTCACCGGCGTCTCCGGGTCGGGCAAGTCGACGCTGGTCAACGACATCCTCTACACCTCACTGGCGCAGAAGCTGCACGGCGCGCGCGCGGTGCCGGGCCGCCACAGGTCCATCAAGGGCATCCAGCACGTCGACAAGGTCGTCCATGTCGACCAGAGCCCGATCGGCCGTACCCCGCGGTCCAACCCGGCCACCTACACCGGCGTCTTCGACCACATGCGGCGGCTGTTCGCGGAGACGACCGAGGCCAAGATCCGGGGCTACCTGCCCGGCCGGTTCTCGTTCAACGTCAAGGGCGGCCGGTGCGAGAACTGCTCCGGCGACGGCACCATCAAGATCGAGATGAACTTCCTGCCCGACGTCTACGTGCCCTGCGAGGTCTGCCACGGGGCGCGCTACAACCGCGAGACGCTCGAGGTGCACTTCAAGGGCAAGACGATCGCCGAGGTCCTCGACATGCCGATCGAGGAGGCGGGGGAGTTCTTCGCGGCAGTGCCCGC
>JBOGDY010000406.1:0-2518 GCA_050742955.1 Actinomycetes bacterium
GCTGGGCGCGGTCTACGCGAAAGGTGCCCCGGCGGCGGCCCGCGACCGGGCCCGCCTGGGCGAGCTGTCGGCGGCCGGCCTGCGGGCCCGCTCGCTGCGGCTGGATGCCCGCTCGGTCACCGTGACCTCCGCGGGTGACGGCCGGGCCGTGCTGCGGGTCATCGACGTGATGCCGCCGTATGACCTGGTCGACGGCTCCGGCACGGTGGTCGAGCACGGGACGGGACGCGGTGAGGCGGCATGGACGGTGACCTTGGTGCGGGTGGGAGGTGCCTGGCGCTTCTACGACGTTGCGCGGGCCTGAGCGATCTCCGCCCGGATCGCCTGCTCGAGCTCTGGGCGGTCGAAGGCGAAGCCGGCGTCCAGGAGCCGCTGCGGCACCACTCGCTGGCCGCCGAGCAGGTCTTCGGCGAAGTCGCGCAGCGGCAGCCTGAGCGCGAAGCCGGGGACCCACATCACGGCCGGACGGTGCACGGCCCGGCCGAGCGCGACGGTTGCTTCGGCGTTGGTGACCGGCTGCGGCGAGGTCACGTTGACCGGCCCGGACAGCTCGTCGTGGTCGACGAGGAACCGCACGGCGCGCACGTAGTCGTGCAGCGCGACCCAGCTCCACCACTGCCGACCGGAGCCGAGCCGGCCGCCGAGCCCGAGCCGGAAGATCGGCAGCAGCCGGCCGTAGGCACCGCCCTTGCCGGACACCACGACGCCGGTGCGCATGGTCACGACCCGGATGCCCGCCGCTGCCGCCGGCATCGTGGCCGCCTCCCACTCCTGCACGATCCGGGCCAGGTAGGTGTCGCCCGCGGGGGACGTCTCGTCGAGGACACGGTCGCCGGGGTTGCCGTAGTAGCCGACCCCCGCCATCGAGAGCAGCACCCGGGGCGGGGGATCCATCGCGACCACGGCGCCCGCGATCGTGGTGGTGCCCTGGACCCGGCTCTCGAGGACCCGCCGCTTGTGCGCGGGTGTCCACGGCCGGCTCGCGAGACCGGCCCCGGCCAGGTGCACGACGGCGTCGGTGCCGGCCAGCCCGTCGAGGTCGACGTGGCCGAGCTCCGGTCGCCAGAAGACCTCGTCCGCGGCGGTCGCCTCCCGGCGGACGAGGCGCACCACCTCGTGGCCGTCACCCCGAAACGACCTCACCAGGTGCGGCCCGAGCAGCCCGGACGACCCCGTGATCGCCACCTTCACCGCCGCCGCCCCCCACTGCCGGGAATCGACCACGTTAGGTAGGTGGGTCGGCGCGACAACATGTCGGTCGACATGTTGCCGCGGGTACTCGCCTGTTGTCGCACCGGGCGGCTGGGGTCAGAGGCCCAGGTCTGCGTCGAAAGCGCCTTCCTCCAGGCGCTGCCTGATGGTGATGAGGAAACGCGCTGCATCGGCGCCGTCGACGATGCGGTGGTCGTAGGACAGCGCCAGGTAGCACATGGACCGGATCGCGATCGTCTCGCCGAGCTCGGGGTCGTCGACCACGACCGGTCGTTTCACAACGGCACCGGTGCCGAGGATGCCGACCTGAGGCTGGTTGATGATCGGGGTGTCGAAGAGCGCGCCGCGACTGCCGGTGTTGGTCAGCGTGAACGTGCCGCCGCCGAGCTCGTCCGGCCCGATCTTGTTGTTGCGGGTGCGTGCCGCCAGGTCGGCGATCTTTCGCGACAGTCCTGCGATGTTGAGGTCGCCCGCCTCCTTGACCACCGGCACGAGGAGGCCCCGGTCGGTGTCCACGGCGACACCGAGGTTCTCGACGTCGTAGTAGGTGATCTCGCCCTTCTCGGTGTCGATGCTGGCGTTGAGCTTCGGGTGCGCCTTGAGGGCCTCGACCGTTGCCTTGGCCAGGAACGGCAGGAACGACAGCTTGACACCCTCACGTGCCTCGAAGTCGCCCTTGGCCCGCGCGCGCAGCCGGGCGATCTTGGTCAGGTCCACCTCGACGACCGTCGTGAGCTGGGCGGAGACCTGCAGCGACTCGACCATCCGGGTCGCGATCACCTTGCGCAGGCGGGACATCTTCTCGGTCGTGCCCCGCAGCGGGGACACGGTCGGTGTCGACGGCTGGCCGGTCGCGGCCGGGGCCGCCGTGGTGTCCTGCCGGGCCGGGGCGGCCTGCTGCTGCGCGGCCTTCGCGGCCTCGAGGACGTCCTGCTTGCGGATGCGGCCACCCACGCCGGTGCCGCGCAGCGAGGACAGGTCGACGTCGTGCTCGGTGGCCAGCTTGCGTACCAGCGGTGTGACGTAGGCGCTGCCGCCGTCGTCGGCTGCGGGGGCCTGCTGCTGCGCGGGCTGCTGGTCCTGCTGAGGTGCGGGGGCCTGCTGCTGGGTGGGTTGCTGGTCCTGCTGGGGTGCGGGGGCCTGCTGCTGGGTGGGTTGCTGGTCCTGCTGGGGTGCGGGGGCCTGCTGCTGTTGACCGCCCCCGATGACGGCCAGCTGGGTGCCCACGGCAACCGTCTCGTCCTCGGCGACCATGATCTTCTGCAGGACGCCGGAGGCGGGGGAGGGGATCTCGGTGTCGACCTTG
>JBOGDY010000407.1:0-2514 GCA_050742955.1 Actinomycetes bacterium
CCGGGCCGCGTCGGCTTCGGGGCGGCGCCGGCCGGCATCGTCGTGCCGAGGGCGCAGGCCAGGACCGCCGTCATGGCGATCACGGCCACGGTCAGCCGACCGGGCGCCCTTCTGCGCACGTCCCCCACCCCTGAGCCGCTCATGGCGCTGCCCCCCGCCCCCCGAGCGGCACGCCGCGTCGTCATGGTGCGCCCAGGCCGGGGGCCTGCGGGACCGATTCACCGAATCCGGCGGGACGGATGGGTGCGAACCGGGCGGAACGCCCTCACGCCCCAGAGGCAGGTCGGCTACCGGCTACCCGGCCGGTCAGAGCCAACCGCTGCGCTTGAAGGCGCGGTACATCGCCGCGCAGGCGCAACCCATCACCAGCAGCACACCCGGGTAGCCGAGGCTCCACCGCAGCTCGGGCATGTGCTCGAAGTTCATGCCGTAGACGCCGGCGATCATGGTGGGCACCGCCGCGATGGCAACCCACGCCGAGATCCGGCGCATGTCGCTGTTCTGCTGGACCCCGACCTGCGCCAGGTTGGCGTTCAGCACCGAGGTCAGCAGGTCGTCGAAGCTGTCGACCTGCTCGGACACTCGCATCGCGTGGTCGGCCACGTCGCGGAAGAAGGGGTGCATGCGCTCGTGCACGTCCTTGACGAGCCCGGACGCGAGCTTCTCCATCGGCTCGATCAGCGGGCGGACGGCCCGGCGGAACTCGATGACCTCCCGCTTGAGGTTGTAGATGCGCTCGGCGTCGTTGCTGCGCTCCGGGGAGAAGACCCGCTGCTCGACCTCCTCGATGTCCTGCTCGACCGCAAACGAGATCTCCGTGTAGTCGTCGACGACCCGGTCGCACACGGCGTAGAGGACCGCCGAGGGGCCGCAGTCGAGCACCTCCCGCTCGAGCTCGAGACGGTGCCGCACGTCGGCCAGCGCGCGTCCCAGCCCGTGCCGGACCGTGACGACGAACGCATCGCCGACGAACAGCATGATGTCGCCGAGCTCGATCTGCTGGGTCGCCTCGTCGTACCGCACGGTCTTGAGCACGACGAACAGGGAGTCCTCGAACTCCTCGACCTTGGGCCGCTGGTGCGCCTTGACCGCGTCCTCGACGGCCAACGGGTGGAGCTTGAACTCCGCCGCGACGTGCTCGAACTCCTCGGCCGACGGTTCGTGCAGCCCCAGCCACACGAACCCGTCGCCGTGCGTGCGCGCTACGGCCAGCGCGTCCGAGAGGTCAGGGGGTGCGGGCTCGCGCACACCGCCCCGGTAGAGCGCGCAGTCGACGATCACCCCACCATTGTGCCCGCCGTAGAGTTCCCCGACGTGACCACGGTGCTGCTCGTCCGCCACGGCCGCACGCCCGCCAACGACGCGGGTGTCCTGGCCGGCTGGACCGATGGTGTCGCCCTCGACGAGACCGGCAGGGCTCAGGTCGCGGCACTGGCCGAGCGGCTCACCGGCGTACCCCTTGCCGCGTTGGTGACCAGCCCCCTGCAGCGTTGTCAGGAGACAGCGGACCTGCTGCTCGCGGGTCGCGACGGCGTGCCGCGGCACGACGACGAGCGGATCGGAGAGGTCCACTACGGCGAGTGGTCCGGGCGCGAGCTGAAGAAGCTGACCAAGGAGCCGCTGTGGAAGGTGGTGCAGTCCCATCCCTCGGCGATGACCTTCCCGGGTGACGGCGGCGAGGCGCTACGGGACATGCAGGCACGGGCGGTCGCCGCGGTTCGCGAGTGGAACACCCGACTCGGCGACGATGCGGTCTACGTGGTGGTCTCTCACGGCGACGTCATCAAGGCGGTGCTGGCCGACGCCCTCGGCATGCACCTCGACCAGTTCCAGCGCATCATGATCGACCTGGCGTCGGTGAGCATCGTGTCCTACACGCCGCTTCGGCCGTTCCTCGTGCGAGTCAACGACGTCGGCGGGGACCTCGGGTTCCTCGTCCCGCGCAAGGGCCGGGCCCGGCGCAGACGGGCGGGGTCCTCCGACGCGGCGGTCGGGGGCGGGACGGGCTCGGGCGACGCATGAGCCCGGCGACATAGGGTCGGCCCATGGCCCGCCAGATCCTCGAGTACGACCCGCCTGAGCGTTTCGTCGCCGGGACGGTCGGCCAGCCCGGGCAGCGCACCTTCTTCCTGCAGGCCCGCGGCGGGGGCCGCACGACCAGCGTCGCCCTCGAGAAGCAGCAGGTGACCGTGCTGGCCGAGCGGATCGATGCGCTTCTCGACGAGGTGCTGCGCCAGTCGATGGGGGAGGCCACGGTCCCGGCGCTCGCACCCGCCGAGGTCGAGGACAACGATCCGCTCGACATCCCGATCGAGGAGGAGTTCCGGGTCGGCACGATGGCGCTGGCGTGGGACGGTGACGACGAGGTGGTGGTCGTCGAGGCGCAGGCGCTGACCGAGGCCGAGGAGGAGGAGACCGCGCTGATCGACGAGGACAGCGAGGAGGGGCCGCCGCTGCTGCGGGTGCGCCTGCCGGGCCCGGCAGCGCGGGCCTTCGTCAAGCGGGCGCTGGCCC
>JBOGDY010000408.1:0-2507 GCA_050742955.1 Actinomycetes bacterium
CCCCTCGCGCACCGTCGTGCCACCCGCCAGGTCGTGCCCGGCTGCCAGCACCGGCACGGTCGCGGCCGACGGGGGTGACAGGGCGTGCAGCGCGAGCGCGACCGACCCGGCCAGCAGTCCGGCGGAGAGCAGCCGCCGGTGCCGCAGCGAGGAGAGCCGCAGGTCACGCCACCGGTCGCGCAGCGACGGCGGCGGCGGTCGGCCGTCGTCGGTCACGGCAGGTCGAAGGGCAGCTTCAGACCGTCGAGCGCGTGCCGGCAGGAGCAGTCGACCTCAGCACCTGGCAGCGCGCCGACCATGTCGACCAGCAGCGTGCGCACCTTCTCGATGTTCTGCGCGAAGACCCGCAGCACCTCGTCGTGGGTCACCCCCTCGCCGTGCTCGAGACCCGCGTCGAGGTCGGTGACGAGAGCGACCGACGTGTAGCAGAGCGCCAGCTCCCGCGCCAAGGCCGCCTCAGGGGCTCCCGTCATGCCGACGACGGTCCAGCCCTGGGCCTGGTGCCACAGCGACTCGGCCCGGGACGAGAAGCGCGGACCGTTGACGATCACGAGCGTGCCGCCGTCGACCGGCTCCTGGCCCAGGGTGCGGGCGGTCTCCACGGCGGTCTTGCGGCCCGTCGGGCAGTAGGGGTCGGCGAAGGCGACGTGCACCACCGGCCCGGGCTCGTCGTAGAAGGTGCTCGGCCGGCCCCAGCTGCGGTCCACGACCTGGTCGGGCACGACGATGGTGCCGGCGTCGTGCTCGGCGCGCAGCGACCCGACGGCACACGGCCCTAGCACCTGCCGCACCCCGACGGTGCGCAGGGCCCACAGGTTGGCGCGGTAGTTGACCCGATGGGGCGGGAAGCGGTGGTCGCGGCCGTGCCGGGGGAGGAACGCGACCGCGCGGCCGGACACCTCGCCGATCGTCAACGGGTCGCTCGGTGGTCCCCACGGCGTGTCGAGCTCGACCGTGTCGGCCCCGTCCAGGAAATCGTAGAGACCGGACCCACCGACGACGCCGATGTCGGCCCGCGGCCCGTCGTACGTCCTGCTTGGCATGAGCCGACAGTAACGGCCGCGTCAGCGTACCGGCGCGGCGTCCACAGCTCGGCTCAGGCGGCGCTTCCGGCTGTGGAGGAACCGGTCGGCGAGGACGGCTTGGCCGTGGCCTTGGAGTCGGCCTTGGGCTCGGTCTTCTTCCCGCCGTCAGAGGAACCGGCCGAGGTGTCGCTCTTGCCCTCGCCGCCGGACTTGCCCTCGCTCTTGGCGCCGGTTGTGGCCTTCTCGCGGCTGTCGTTGCGGTAGAACCCGGAACCCTTGAAGACGATGCCGACGGAGTTGAACACCTTGCGCAGCCGCCCCTGGCACCGCGGGCATTCGGTCAGGGTGGCGTCGGTGAACGACTGGACCGCCTCGAAGCCGTGGCCGCAGTCGGTGCAGGCGTACTGGTACGTCGGCACGGACGTCCCTCCTTGGTTCTCCACCGCTGGGGCAGCTCTTGGCACTCGGCCCCATCGAGTGCTAATTGTGCGGCATCCCGGCGCTCCCGTCCACCTCGTAGGGCCGGCGGTCAAGGGCAGAACAGCTAGCGGGGGTCGAGCCGCGGGGCGGCTTCGGGTTCGAGTCCCTCGTTCAGCGGGGCGGCCTTCGGCTGACCGCGCTCAGCGCGCCATGCGTTGAACGCGGCGGTCATGGCGGCCACCCACGCCGCGCCGAGGACGTACCCGGCGAGCACGTCGGAGACATAGTGCACGCCGAGCGCGACCCGGGAGAACCCGATGGCCAGCACCATCAGAACGGCGACGGCCACCATGGCGGCTCGCCAGGCGCCGCGCAGCACCGGCAGGAACACCAGCAGCAGGACGGAGTAGGCGACGATGGCGGCCTGGGCGTGCCCGCTGGGGAAACTCATCCCGCTCGCGTGCGCGACCGGGTCGGGAAGCACCGGCCTCGACCGGTCGACGGCCACTTTCACCGTCTGGTTGAGCAGCGAGCTGCCGGCGACGGTCACCGCCACGAACACGGCCAGGCGCGGCAGCCGCCGCCACAGCAGCCACCCGACGACGACGGCGAACACGGCGAGGTACGCCAGGGTCGACCCGGCGTCGCTGACCGCACTCATGGCGGTCACGAAGGAGCCATGGTCGACCGCATAGGCGTGCAGGTCGTCCCGGGCGCCGGCGTCAGCGCGCGCCAGCGGACTCCACTTGTCCTGGACCAGGAACAGCAGCAGCGCGAACGGGACCGCGACCAGGACCAGCGCTACCGCGGCGAGCAGTGCCCGCGTCCCGAACCGCCTTTCGGGAGGCCCGGCCGGGGTCGGCCGTTGCGGGGTCGCGGTCATGACACCGGTCGCTAGGACGACACGGCGACACCGAGGGATTCGGCGGCTAGAAACTTCGGTGCGCCCTTCTCGTAGAACACGTCCAGCTCGGCGACAGTGAACCCGGCCGCGGTCAGCAGGTCGACGACCGGGCGGGTCAGGTGGCAGCCGCCGGCCAGGCGCTTCTGCATCGGCTCCAG
>JBOGDY010000409.1:0-2496 GCA_050742955.1 Actinomycetes bacterium
CCGGGACGAGCTCGGCCTGCTGACCCGGCCCGTGGAGGAGGAGCGCCGCGTCGACGCCGAGGCCCGTGCCGAGTGGCTGTCCGTGCTGGTGAGCCGGGGCCTCCTCGACGCCGGCGCCGACATCGACTCCGACGAACAGGCGATGGTCGAGGCCCTCCACCGCGCGCTGGCCGCCACGCCCAGCCGGCTGCTGGGGGTCGCGCTCACCGACGCGGTGGGGGACCGGCGCGCCATGAACCAGCCCGGCACCGACGACGAGTGGCCCAACTGGCGCTTCCCGCTCGCCGACGGCTCCGGCACCCCGGTGCTGCTGGAGGACCTGGTGGTCTCGACGCGCGCGGCGTCCTTGGCCGCCGCGGTCCACCCGCGGCCCGGCGCCTAGTACGGTTCCCCTGTGATCAGCCGCACCCTCCTGCGCGCCGCTGTGACGACCTCGTCGGCGCTTGCCGCCACGATCGTGGTCGCGCTGTCGGCCTCCCCCGCCCATGCCGCCAACGTCGACGACGGGCAGGAGGCGGGCGACGGTCTCAGCGCCCTGGCCACGCTGGGGATCTTCGTCGGCATCCCGGCCGCACTGTTCCTGGTGATCACGGTGCTGGCCGTCGCGCCGTCGATGGCGCGCGGTCCCCGTTACCGACCCGGTCTGGGCTGGTGGGCGGCGCCGGTGTGGTTCAACGGACCGGAGGCAGCCGACGCGGCGGTGCGGGACGCCGTCGCGACGCCGAGCAGGGAAAGTGGTGGGGCCAGTGCCCGCTGGTGACGCGTTCTCCCAGCGCCAGAGCGACGACGTCGTGCGCGCCGTCCGGCTCGCCCGCCAGCAGTCCGACCTCGACGTGTCGGTCTACGTGGGTGCTCTCGAGGGTGACACCCGCGCCATGGCGCTGCGGCTGCACGGCGCGCTCGGCGACCGGGCGCCCGTCGGCGTGCTGGTCGCCGTCGACCCCGGCGCCCGGCGCCTCGAGATCGTCACCGGGCGCGAGGTACGCCGCCGGCTGGACGACCGCTCGGCGGGGCTGGCCGCGATGACGATGACCTCGGCGTTCCAGGCCGGCGACCTGTCCGGGGGCATCGCCAACGGCGTGCTCGCTCTCGCCGAGCACGCGCACGCACCGCGGTCGCTGCACACCGGCACCCCCTGAGCCGTTCCACCGGCAGGTCGGCCGGCCAGGCCCTAGGCCTGCGCGTCCCTGGCCTGCGCGCGCAGGGCCCGCGCCACGCCGTCCCGTGACTCGAGCACCAGCCGGCGCAGGGAAGGGGCGGCGTCCCGGTGCCCTTCCAGCCAGGCGTCGGCGGCGTCGACGGTGGCCTGCTCGGCAAGCAGCGTCGGAAACAGCCCGACCACGATGTTCTGCGCCGTCTCGTTGGTCCGCTCCGCCCAGACCGTGGTCAGGCTGTCGAAGTAGGGCGACACGAACGGCCGCAGCAGGTGCAGCTGGCCGGCCTGCGCGAAGCCGCCGATCACCGCCGTCTGGATGGCGTTGGGCAGGTCGTCGTCGAGCACGGAGGCCCAGGCCTCGCGCTTGGCCTCCTCGCGCGGCCGGGCCGCGAGGGCGGCGGCGGCCTGCCGCCGACCGGTCGCGGTGTCGTCGCGGGCGAGCTCGGCGTCGATCTCCTCGTCGCCGGCCTTGCCGGCGGCCACCAGCTGGTGCAGCAGGTGCCAGCGCAGGTCCGTGTCGATGGCGAGGCCGCCCAGGCTGGTGTCGCCGTCGAGCAGGCCGCGGACGGCGGCGAGCTGTTCGTCCGTGACCGCGGCGCCGGCGAAGGACCGGACGAACTGCAGCTGCGAGTCGCTGCCGGAGGCGACCTCGCGCATCAGGCGCTCCAGGCCCTCGGCCAGCCGCCGCCGGGTGCTCTCCCGCTTGGCGGGCGCCGCGTAGAGCGCGGCGGCAGTCTCGGCATGTCGCAGCAGCGTCCGCGTCACCGAGCTGTCCGACTCCCGGCCGATGCCGCGCAGCACCAGCGCCACGTAGTCGGTGGTCGACGTCTCGCCGTCGCGGGTCATGTCCCATGCGGCCGACCAGCACAGCGACCGGGCCAGGGAGTCCTGGAGGTCGTCGACGGCCTCGGTCAGCGTCTGCAGGGACCGCTCGTCGAGGCGGACCTTGGCGTAGGTGAGGTCGTCGTCGTTGAGCATCACAAGGTCAGGCCGCGCCCGGCCCACCAGCTGAGGCACCTCGGTGCGCGCTCCGGTCACATCGAGCTCGACGCGCTCCCGCCGTACCAGCCCTTCCGGGGTCCGGTCGTAGAGGCCCACCGCGAGCCGGTGCGAGCGCAACGTCGGCCAGCCCTCGGGCGCCTCCTGAATCACGACGAAGGACGTGAACCGCCCGGCGTCGTCGACCGCGAGGTCCGGGCGCAGGGTGTTCACGCCGGCGGTCTCCAACCACTCCGCCGACCAGGCCTTCAGGTCGCGGCCGGAGGTCTCCTCGAGCGCTCCGAGCAGGTCGGTCAGCGTGGTGTTGCCCCAGGCGTGCGTCGTGAAGTAGCGACGGATGC
>JBOGDY010000410.1:0-2493 GCA_050742955.1 Actinomycetes bacterium
CTGCATGCGCACACGTGGCCGAGAATCACCCGCTTCGACGACCGCTGGCGTTGGCTCGTGACGAGCGTCGTTCCCCGCTTCCGGAGACTCGATGCCGATACTCGCTTGATCGGCGCCGGCCTGCGACGCATCTCCGACGAAGCGCGCGACTACGCCTCGATCCCCTGCGTTCAACCGCCCTCAACTGCGGGCGGAGGGTCCGCGCTGAATGCCTAGCAACCACGCCACCCAACGGAGCCGGGGCACGACGACGTGTCAGCCCGCGCTCTGATCGCCACCCGTCTGAGTGCCGACGTCAGGGGGTCCGTCGAGCACCGTGGGAACGTACTCCAGCAGTTGGAGCCGGCCGTCGAACGTGCGGTTGGCGACCAACTCGAGGGCGACGTCGGGGTACCCGTCGAAGATGCGCTCGTTGCCGGTGGCACCGGTGATGACCGGGAAGACGACCACGCGGAACCGGTCCACCAGGCCGGCTTGGAGCAGCGACCGACACAGGGTCAGGCCGCCGAGAGTGCGCATCGGTGGTCGCGACGCATCCCGCTTCATGTCCTGCACGGCTTCGACCGGGTCTCGGTCGACCACCTCGGTGTTGGCCCACGACAGTGGTGTTTCCAATGTCGAGGAGAAGGGCGTCAGCCCCCCGGTGGGGTGTACTGCACCGACTTCGCCGACTCGAGCATGGCGCTGAAGTCGGCAGCCGACACGATCTCGTGGGTCTCGACGTGGCCGAAGGCCCCTGAGCTGCTCACCGCGAGGCTGACGGCCCCGGCCGCCCGACTGTCCGGTAGGTCGGCGATGACGAACCCGTCGTACTGACCGAACATCACGTAGTAGGCCTCCATGGTGCCGCCGGCCGACTCGACCAGGCTCTTCGCGACAGCGGCACGGTCACTCGGCTTGTCCATCAGCGCTCTGATCGTTTCGCCCTTGAACGTGAAGAAGACCACGAACTTCGCCATGTCAGATCCCCTCTCGGTTGGTCACAGCCTGCTCCGCCGCCACCTCCCCGACAAGGGACTGCACGGCGCGCCACCGCTCGCCGACGCCGCGCAACGACACCCGTCGGGTCTCGTCGTCCTCGGACGGCGACCGGCGGACGACCACCTCGAGCCGGTCGTCGGCCAGCCCCTCGGCCAGCCCGGTGCCCCACTCGACGACGGTGACCGACTCGGCGACCGACTCGTCGAGGTCGAGGTCGTCGATCTCGGCGACGGCGTTCAACCGGTAGGCGTCGGCATGCACGAGGGGCGGGCCACCGACGAGGGACGGGTGCACGCGGGCGATCACGAACGTCGGCGACGTGACTGGGCCACGCACCCCGAGGCCGTCGCCGATCCCCTGCGTCAGCGTGGTCTTCCCGGCGCCCAGATCACCGGAGAGGACGATCAGGTCGCCGGGCCTCGTCAGACCGGCCAGGGCACGACCCAAGTCCCGCATCGCCGCAGCGGTAGCCACCGACAGCACCACCGGCACGGCGCGCACGAGCTCCAACCAGAAGCCGTGGTCCTCGATCTGCCGGAAGCCGCGCCGCAGCCAGTAGGTCAGCATCTCCGCGCGAGGAGCGCGCACGCCGACGTGAACCTCGGCGTGGCCGCGCCGCCGCGCCACCTCGTCACCGGCGGCCAGCAGGGCCGCACCCACCCCGGTGCCCTGCCGGTCGGGGCGCACCGCGACCCGGCGCAACGAGAAGCAACCGGCGTCCTCCATGAACCGCAGGGCGCCGACGAGCGACCCCGCACCGTCGACCGCGACGAGGCCGCCGTGCTCGGCGATCCAGCCGGCCACGTCGTCGACCGTCTCGCGCAGCGCCCCCGACGGCGGGTCGAGCGTCTCCTGCCCGGCGAATGCTGCGCGGGTCACCTCGCGAACGTCCGCCGCGTCGTCCGGCGTCGCGGCGCGCACGGTGACCTCGGTCATCCGCCGCGAACCGCGCACAGCGTCGGCAGCAGCCGGGCCGCCTCGGCCAGGTCGGCCCGCAGCGCCGCCATCGGTGCCCCGGCCGGACCGAAGCGGATCGCCGCCGACGGGTGGTAGGTGACCAGCACCGGGCGGCCGCCGTACTCCTGCACCTGCTCGCGCAGAACGCCGATGCGGGCCGCCGGCCCGAAGAACCACTCGGCCGCGGTGCCACCGAGCGCGACCAGCAGCGCCGGGTCGGCCACCTCGATCTGCCGCGCGAGCCAGGGCCGGCACCGCGCGACCTCGTCCCGCCGCGGCTTGCGGTTGGCCGGGGGGCGGCACTTGAGCACGTTGGCCACCGCGACCCGGTCACGGTCGATCCCCGCGTCACCGAGCAGCTGGTCGAGCACCTGGCCGGCCTTCCCGACGAACGGCACACCGGCCGCGTCCTCCTGCGCGCCGGGTGCCTCGCCCACGAGCAGCAGGTCCGCACCAGCCGGGGGCAGCACTCCCGGCACCACCATGGTGCGGTTCGCCGCCAGCTCCGCGCAGGCCACGCACGAACGGGCGAGCGCCGACACCTCCCGCCACGTC
>JBOGDY010000411.1:0-2482 GCA_050742955.1 Actinomycetes bacterium
GCAGGAACAGGCTGTTGGGCCCCACCAGCAGCACCCCGCTGCGGGCCAGCCGCTCGCGGTGGGTGTAGAGCAGGTACGCCGCGCGGTGCAGGGCCACGGCGGTCTTGCCGGTGCCCGGGCCGCCGTGAACGACGAGCACGCCGCCGAGGTCGGAGCGGATCACCCGGTCCTGCTCGGCCTGGATCGTCGCCACGATGTCGGCCATCCGGCCGGTGCGGTGGGCCCCCACCGCCGCCAGCAGGGCGCCCTCCCCGACGAGGGTCGCCCGGTCGGACTGGTCGAGGGCCTCGAGGTCGAGCACCTCGTCCTCGACGCCGAGCACGGACCGCGCGCGGGTCGAGAGGTGGCGACGGCGTACGACGTCTCCCGGTTCGGCGGCGGTCGCCTGGTAGAAGGACCGCGACGCGGGGGCCCGCCAGTCGACCAGCAGCTGGGTCTGCTCGTCGTCGGAGAGCCCGAGCCGGCCGATGTAGCGCCGCCCGCCCGCGGCCAGGTCCAGCCGGCCGAACGCCAGCCGGTCCTCGACGGCCTCGAGCTGCGCCAGCCGCTGCTCGTGCAACGTGGCGAACGCGTCGCGCTCGGAGCGGTTCTGGTGGGTGCCGCTGGGCCCGGCACCCCGCACGGCGGCGAGCTCTCGCGCCGTGCGACCGCGCAGCTCGTCGAGGCGGGCATACAGCCGGTCGACGTAGGCCTGCTCGCCGGCCAGCTCGTCGGTGTGCTCGCTCACTGCTCCCCTTCCGCGCGGCCGACCATTATCCGACGAGGTCGCCCTCTGGTGGGGTCCGACCCGCTGAAGTCAGCGGCGGGCCAGCGCGGAGACGACGTACGCTCGGAGCATGTGCCGAAGCATCCGCACCCTGCGCCCGCCCTACGCAGAGCAGGTCACCGACGGTGACCTGGAGGCCGCCGCGCTGCAGTACGTCCGCAAGGTGAGCGGCTTCCGGGCGCCGGCGTCCCACAACGCGGCGGCCTTCGACGCCGCGGTCCAGGCCGTCACCGACGCGACCCGTGAGCTGCTCGGCGAGCTCGAGGTCAAGGGACGCCCGCACCGGTCAGCGGCCAGCGGTTAGCCCAGTCGACGCAGGGCCGACTGCGCCGCCTTCAGGTCGGCGGCCGCTCTCCGCAGGGCTGCCTGAGCCTCCTTGTGCGCGGACCGGGACGTCGCGACCTGCTGCTCCGCGGTGGCGAGGGCCGCGGCGGCCTCCGCGAGCCGATCGGCCGCCTCCCGGTGCCGGGTGTCCGCCTCCTCGACGGCCGCCCGCGCCCGCTCGCGCCGTTCCTCCGCCTCGCGGCGCTCGCGCGGCTGCCGTTGCGCCACCGGCTTCGCCCGGGCGGTCCGTTCCGGGGCCCTGGTCGGTGCCGGCCCGAACCCGGCGAAGTCCCTCGCGTGCAGCAGGCGGCCCGAGAGCACCTCGCGTGCCACGTCGGGGTCCGCCAGGGCGGCACGCAGCGTCGACTCCACCTCCACCAGCGCGCCCTCGGTGGCGCGGCCGCCGGCGTCGCGGCCCAGCGTGCGGGCCCGGGCGACGAGCCCGGAGACCAGTTCCTGACGCCGACGCCCCAGGGCCCGCAGCTCGTCGCCCGCCAGCCGGTCCTGCGCCTCGACCAGCTCGCCCGCCAACCCGGTCAGCTGGCCGGGCAGGCCCGGCTCGTCGAGCACCAGCAGGTTCACCAGCCACGCGCCCACGGTGGGGCGTCGTAACCCGGACACCTGCTTGGCGGCCTCGCGGTCGCCGGACGCGCGCAGCTGCTTGACCCGCTCGTCCCTCCCGGCCACGAAGTCCGCCGGCGGCGCGCGGTACAGCGCCGCCGCGTGCTCGTCCACCAGATCGCTCACCCGGCCAACGATGGCACCAGGTGCCGCTGCGAGACTGGCCGCCATGCCGTACACCGCCGCGGAAGACCGCTACGAGCACCTCGACTACCGGCGATGCGGGCGCAGCGGCCTCAAGCTGCCACCGGTGTCGCTCGGTCTGTGGCACAACTTCGGCGACGACCGGCCGCTGGAGACCCAACGTGCCATCCTGCGCCGGGCGTTCGACCGGGGTGTGACCCACTTCGACCTGGCCAACAACTACGGCCCGCCCTACGGGTCGGCCGAGACGAACTTCGGCCGCGTCATGGCCGAGGACCTGCGGCCCTACCGCGACGAGCTCGTGGTCTCGACCAAGGCGGGCTACGACATGTGGCCCGGACCCTACGGCGAGTGGGGATCGCGCAAGTACCTCCTCGCCAGTCTCGACCAGTCCCTCGCCCGGATGGGCCTCGACCACGTCGACATCTTCTACTCGCACCGCTTCGACCCGGAGACGCCGCTCGAGGAGACGATGGGTGCCCTCGACACGGCGGTCCGTCAGGGCAAGGCGCGCTACGCCGGCATCTCGTCGTACTCCCCGGAGCGTTCCGCCGAGGCGGCCGCCATCCTTCGCGACCTCGGGACCCCGCTGCTCATCCACCAGCCGTCCTACTCGATGCTCAACCG
>JBOGDY010000412.1:0-2470 GCA_050742955.1 Actinomycetes bacterium
AACACGGCGGCCGTGCGGGCGAGCCGCGGCGACCGGTCCAGGCACAGGACCACCAGCACGGCGAAGCCGCCGATCAGGAAGGGCACCGCCAGCAGTCCGGCCGCCATGGACAAGCCGATCCGGGTGAGGTGGTCCGTCCAGTAGGCCACCCGTTCGTCGCTCTCCTCAAACGGGTTCTCGAGAAGGAACTCGATGGCCTGCAGCAGGGTGCCGGTCAGGAACAGGCCCGCTGCGACCCACCGCGCCCGGCCGGTGAACGGGTGCCGCACCTCGACGGTGGGGCCTTCAGGTGGGGAGTCGATGGACGCCATGTGGACCTCCCGGGACGCTGCCCGAATCCTAGTCCCGGCGGCGCGACCGGGCCTGGCGTAGTTCGTCCCCTTTGGGGCAGTATCCCCGGCATGCGCCGCATCGCCACCCTCGTCGTCGCCGCGTCCATGGGGTTAAGCCTGGCCTCGCCCCCGGGGCCCGCCGCAGCCGCCGAGAGTGCGGCAGGCGCCGCGAGCGCCGAGAGCTACGAGGTCCTCCACGTGCCCACGGTCGGTGGCGCGGTCATCCGCGTCGAGGTCTGGCGGGACACGGCCTACGACGCCGGGTCGCAACCGGTGCTGCTCACCTACTCGCCGTACAACTCTCTCGGCGAACCAGAGCCGGCGCGTGACAGCCTCGGCGAACGTTACGTGCCGCGCGGCTACGCCCGGGCCGTCGCCGACGTCATCGGCACCCGCGGCTCGACCGGCTGCTGGGACTACGGAGGCGCGGCCGAGCAGCAGTCCGGCGTGGACGTCGTGAAGTTCCTGGCCGGCCAGCCCTGGTCGAACGGCAAGGTCGCCATGATCGGCGGTTCCTACAACGGCACGACCGCGACCATGGTGGCCGCGCGCGGCGACGAGGTGCCTGAACTGGCAGCGATCGTGCCCATCGCCGGGATCAGCCGGTGGTACGGCTATGCCTACGGCAACGGGGCTCGCTACTTCCTCAACTCCCAGCAGCCGACCGACGAGGGGTTCGACACCCCGCTCGCCTTCGACGCCGGCTTCGCCAAGACCGTGGCGGCCGACCCGATGGGCCAGCAGTTCGCGGACACGGTGCGCGCCCGCGCGCAGGAGTGCGGCGCGGTGGAGCACACCGAGGAGGGCTACGACCGCAGCCCGGACTACGACGCGTTCTGGACCGAGCGCGACTACCGCAAGGACGCCGCCCGGATGCGCACCGCTGTGCTCCTCGCCCACGGGTGGCAGGACTACAACGTCAAGCAGCAGGAGGGCACCGCGCTCTTCGACGCGATCCCGGTCGACGACCCGACGACCGTCGGCAGCGAGGGAGTGCCGTTCAAGCGGATGTACCTCACGCAGGGCACCCACTCCGGCGCCACGACCGGCGACCTGTGGCAGCCGCTGCTGGACGACTTCCTCGCGCACACGCTGTACGGCGCGGCGAACGGCGTCCAGAACGGCCCGACAGTCCTGACCCAGGGTCGGTCGTCCGACGGCGCCGACGCCGGCTTCCGGGCAGAGGCGAACTACCCGCTGCCGACCACGCACACCTCCACGCTGTGGCTGCGGCGCACCTTCGACACCGACGAGATCCCCGGCGTCACTCTGCCGCCACCGGGCACCGGCGAGACCGGGGTGCTGTCCCGCAAGCCCAACCGGACCACCGCGGACAACGTCTTCACGTTCGTCGACACCGGCACACAGACGGAGGAGGTCACGACCCGTGACCCCCTCAACGAGCCCGGCCACGGCTACTACTCGCTCTACTACAAGTCCCTGCCCCTGGCGCGTGACGCCCGGCTGGTCGGGTCGGCCGTGCTCGACGGGTACGTACGGGCTCAGAACGCCGGCCAACACGTGACGCCCATCCTCGTCGACGTCGCGCCGGACGGGACGATGCAGACCGTAGAACGCGGCTTCCTGAACCTCGACTACCGTGCCGGCCTCGAGTCGGCCCGACCAGCGCCCGGGCAGTGGGTGCGTGCAGCCGTGGAGTACCTGCCGCAGGACTACACGTTCCGGGCCGGTCACCGCGTCGGGCTGCTCGTGCAGGGCTCGAACACGGTGTGGGCGGTGCCGGGCACGCCCGGTGTGGTCAACATCGCCAACGGCCAGGTGCCGGACGTCACGCCGGTCGGCACCAGGCTGAGCCTGCCGACCATCGGCCGGGAGCTCTCCTTCCGCCAGCCGTAGTCCGGGCGCCGACGGTGCGGCGCCGCGCGTCCGTCAGCGCAGCGCCGGTTACGCTCGCCCGTCCCTTGGGCGGGAGCCCGCGGGTGTCCCACCAGACGCAGTGGCCCGGCATCTCGACTACCGATGTGATGATCTTGCCCTCATGCCGATGTGACGAAGTCGATCACATGCCGACGAGCGTGTTCCGAGCATCGGACTCCAATACGTTGTTCGGGTGTACGACGACCGCCTCCTGACAGCCGCGCATCGGGTCCTCGATGGTGACGAATCGGCCAATGCGG
>JBOGDY010000413.1:0-2461 GCA_050742955.1 Actinomycetes bacterium
AGCCCACCGGCTTGAACCCGGTCGCGACCCCCGTCTCGTCCTCCAGCCGGGCGTAGAGGTCGCGGGTGTACTTGCGCAGCTCGGTCGAGGTCTCCGAGGTCGAGCCGAAGGTCACCATCAGCCCGGCGGCGTGCCAGGTCGTGCCGGACGTCAGCCGGTCGCGCTCAAGGAGAAGGACGTCCTGGCCCAGGTGGGCCAGGTGGTAGGCCACCGAGGAGCCGATCACCCCGCCGCCGATGACCACGACGCGCGCTCGCTGGGGCAGGGATGTCTGCGTCATGTCGGTGAGCCTATTCACCGGAGCAGCTTGCGAATCCGCCTGGAGACGGCGGTGCGCGGCGAACCCCGCGAACCCGCAGCCGAGGGTCCGTTTCGCCAGCCCTGCATCTGGCTCAGCAGATCGATCTGCTCGTAACGGCCGGTGAGGTCGACGAACTCGAAGCGGTTCTCGTCGCTCTTCTCTATGAGGAACTGCCGCTGCGGGAGCGCGTAGATGCGTGTCCCGACCGCCTCGGCGAAGTACACGGCGAACGGGAAGACCAGGGTCGGCTCGAACCTCTCGCCGTGGTGCCAGATCGAGCGTGCGAAGTCGTCACCCCCGAGGAAACCGCCGTGACGGATCTTGGGGTAGGCCCGTACCAGGTCGACCGTGATGCCTCGCAACGTATGGTCACCGTCGACGTAGGCGAAGTCGAGCTCACCGTCGGGTACCTGGTCGAGCACGTCGACGGTCCGACCGCGCAGGACTATCCGCTTGTGCACGTGCTCCTGGGTACGGTCCATGGCTTGCTGGTAGATGAGATCGAACTTCTCGTCAGTGGCGTTCGCGGGCTTGTTCCATTCATCAAGGTGTTGCCACGGGTCCACCATGTAGTAGGCCTCGATGTTCGGACAGCCGTCGAGCACCTCCGCGGCAAACACGCCCCGGTAGACGCCGATCTCGGCCACACTGCGCGCGGATGTCTCGTTCAGGAAGGCGATCCACAGGCCGAGACGGTCGGGATGGGCGCGGGCCAGTGCTCTCAGTGTCTCGGCGTTCACATGGACTCCGTTCTCGAACCTGCCGGCTCCCCGCTCCACCCCTTGTCGGCCCGGATCTGGTCGCAGAGGCCGACCAGTCGATACTCGGGCGCGTACCACCTCGTCAGCGCGGCTCGAGCCGTCTCGTCGAGAGTGAGATCCACGGTCGCATCCGTCCGGTGAGAATGCTTCGCACCCGCCGGCAGGGTCGCACTGTCCGGCAGGTGCAAGAGAGCCATGACGTGACGCCAGTCGGCGTCGAGGGACTCAGTCCGGGCGATGTAGACAATCTGGTGCTGCATCGACCTCACCCGCTTGTGGTCACCCAGTGCCCGCCTGAGCGCTCTCGTGTGACGGATGCCCAGCATGGCCTGCTCGGCCGCCGCCCGCAGCGCCCTGTCCCTGCTGCAAAGTCCCGAGGCGAGCATCTGCGGGGTCTGAAAGCGGGAGAAGGCCTCGCTCTCCGCCGGCGTCCATTCGAAGAAGTACCGCGGTTGGCCCTTTCGCAGCCTGCTGTAGAACGCGCTGAGAAACAGCGCGATCGGGTCGCGTATGCAGAACAGGGCATGGTCGTCGGCGGGAACGTCCTTGAGACGGAACGTGTGGCCGGCGTGAAGCACCACGGGTCCGAAGGGCGTCTCTGGCAGACCGGCCCTGCGCAACGTGCGCTTGATCGCGGTTCCGCCGGTCTTGCCGACGTGGATGAAATGCACCGCCACCCCTGCTCTCCTTCCTGCGCGTCGTCTGCCTGTTCGCGACGAGGTCAGCGGCTGGTCTTCACCATCGTGCGGAGCGCACGTTTCAAAGAGTGTTCAACGTCGGCGTAGTCGGAGAGGGCCGCGAGGTTGCGGGTCTCGTGCGGGTCTGCGTGCAGGTCGAACAGCAGGTAGGCCTTCCCGTGCCGGTTGAGGACCAGCTTCCAGTCAGGAGTGGCGATCATGGTCTCCCCCCGAAACTCTGACAACGCTCCGCTCCTGTGCGTGTGCTGTGGGTCCTCGATGGCCGGGACCACGCTCCGGGCGAAGCCCAGGTCCTCGAGCTTCCCTCCGGCGAGATCGACGAATGTGGCGCCGATGTCCATCAGCTCCGCCACTGAGTCGGCGACAGCGTCCCGCTGCCCGCCGAGGGCGGGCGGCAGGCGGATCGCGAACGGGATCCGCACAGCGGGTTCAAGGAAGCACTTCTTGTAGAGCAGGCCGTGGTCCCCGTTCATCTCCCCGTGGTCGGACACGAGCGCCACGACCGTCCGATCCAGCTCGCCGCGCTCCTCGACGGCCCGCAGGATCTCACCGATCTGGTCGTCGATGAGGGACAGGTTGCCGGCATAGTTCGCCCGTAGCCGGGCGATGTCGCCGTGCTCGAAGGACGGCCGGGAGGCGAGCCGCTTGTCCAGCAAGCCACGGGGACGTCGATGATCGTCCTCCAAGGGCTCCACGGGGAG
>JBOGDY010000414.1:0-2461 GCA_050742955.1 Actinomycetes bacterium
ACCTCGCCGTGGTGGCGGTCTCGCCGTCCGCCACGGCGGGGGTCGTGGCCGGACTCGTCGCCGGCAACGCGGCCGCCACCGTGGTCGACACCGCCGGGGTGAAGGCCGACGTGCTGCGGGAGGTGCGGCAGGTCGTCGGACCCACCCCGCACTTCGTCGGCACCCACCCGATGGCCGGGCGGGAACGCTCGGGACCGGGTGCCGCCCGGGCGGACCTCTTCGAGGGACGGCCGTGGGTGATCGTCGAGTCCGGCGCGGACGAGCCGTCGCGGGCGCGCGCCCACGACCTCGTACGCCGGTGCGGCGCCGTCCCGGTGCCCATGGATGCGGCCGCGCACGACGCCGCGGTGGCCCTGGTCTCCCACGTCCCACAGGTGGCCGCGTCGCTGGTGGCCGCCCGCCTCGCCGAGGCCGACGGCGCGGCGCTGGCGCTGACCGGCCAGGGACTGCGCGACGTGACCCGCGTCGCCGCCTCCGACCCCGACCTGTGGGTCGACGTGCTGGCCGCCAACGCCGGACCTGTCGCCCGCATCCTGGCAGACGTCCGGCACGACGTCGACGGCGTAATCCATGCGCTGCACGAGATGGCCGACGACCCCGACTGGGGAAGGGCCGCACTGCGGGAGGTGCTCCTGCGGGGCAACGCCGGGCGGGCAGCGCTTCCCGGAAAGCACGGTGGCCGCCCCACGCCGTACGCGGTGGTGCCCGTGGTTCTCGAGGACCGCCCCGGCGAGCTGGCCAGGCTCTTCGCCGACGCCGGCCGGGCGGGGGTCAACGTCGAGGACGTCCGCATCGAGCACTCGGCCGGCCAGCCGGTGGGTCTGGTCGAGCTCTGGGTGGCCCCGGACGTCGCGGAGCGGCTGATCACAGCCCTCGGCGGGCTCGGCTGGACGGTGCACGCGTGACGGGGCGGTAGCCTGGACCGGCCCCCACCCGTGCTCCGAAGAGGTCCCGCGTGCCCGCGACCAGCCCCGACGCACGCTCCGACGAGGAGCGTGCCGGCCTCGTCGTCGCCGTGGACGGACCGTCGGGCTCCGGCAAGTCCACCGTGTCGCGCCTGGTCGCGGAGCGGTTGGGGCTGCGCTATCTCGACACCGGAGCGATGTACCGCGCCCTGACCTGGTGGGTGCTCGAACGCGGCGCCGACCCGGCCGACCGCGGGACCGTGACGCGCCTGGCCGGCGAGCTGCCGCTCGACATCGGCACCGACCCGGCGGCGCCGACCGTGGCCGTCGACGGCCACGACGTGTCGGCCGCGATCCGCGAGCCGCGCATCTCCGCGGCGGTGAGCGCGGTGGCCACCAACCTCGAGGTCCGGGCCGAGCTGGTCCGGCGCCAGCGCGCGATCGCGGCCCGGGGCGGCATCGTCGTCGAGGGCCGCGACATCACCACCGTGGTCGCGCCCGACGCGGCGGTCCGTGTGCTGCTCACCGCGCACGAGGACGCCCGGCTGTCCCGTCGCGCGATCGAGGTGCACGGCAGCGACGACGCCGACTCGGTGGAGGCGACCCGCGACCAGGTGCTGCGCCGAGACGCCGACGACTCGACGGTGGCCGCGTTCAGGGAGGCGGCCCAGGGCGTGACCGTCGTCGACTCCTCGCACCTCACCCTCGACGAGACGGTCGACGCGGTGCTTGCACTGGTCAAGGCGGTCGACCGATGAGCGAGTTCGTCGACGACATCGCGGAGACCGCCGGCGGCCCCGTCCCGGTGCTCGCGGTCGTCGGCCGTCCCAACGTCGGGAAGTCCACACTGGTCAACCGCATCCTGGGCCGACGCGAGGCCGTCGTCCAGGATGTGCCGGGCATCACGCGTGACCGGGTGCCTTATGACGCGACCTGGAACGGCCGGCGGTTCACCGTCGTCGACACCGGCGGATGGGAGCAGGACGCGAAGGGGCTGCAGGCGCAGGTCGCCGCCCAGGCCGAGCTGGCTATCGCGGCCGCCGACGCGGTGCTGTTCGTGGTGGACGCGACCGTGGGGGCGACCGACACGGACGAGGCGGTCGTGCGCGTCCTACGGCGGGCCGGCAAACCCGTCGTACTCGTTGCCAACAAGGTCGACGACCAGCGCACCGAGGCTGAGGCCGCGATGCTGTGGTCGCTCGGCCTCGGCGAGCCCTACCCGGTCTCCGCGCTGCACGGCCGGGGGAGCGGCGACCTGCTCGACGCGGTGCTCGGGGCGCTGCCCGAGACCCCCGCGGAGACCGATGACGTCGAGGGCGGGCCGCGCCGCGTCGCGCTGCTCGGCCGGCCCAACGTCGGCAAGTCGAGCCTGCTCAACCAGCTGGCGGGGGAGCACCGGGTCGTCGTCGACCCGGTGGCGGGCACGACCCGCGACCCGGTCGACGAGCTGGTCGAGCTCGGCGGCACGACCTGGCGGTTCGTCGACACCGCCGGCATCAGGCGCCGCGCGCACCAGTCGAGCGGCACCGACTACTACGCGACGCTGCGCACCCAGT
>JBOGDY010000415.1:0-2450 GCA_050742955.1 Actinomycetes bacterium
AGCCTGCCCTCGGGCGGGCAGGCCCGGCTGGAGCGGCTGCACGCCTCGCCGGGCACGACCGCCCGCCGCCCTGCTGATCGGCGGCCGATGGCTGCCGGGCCGGCGACGGTGGCCGTCCTCGCGCTGAGCATCGGGTTCCTGGCGACGGGGTCGGTCGCCCCGGGCCTGGTCGTGGGGGCGGCCGCGGCACTGGGGTCCCGATGGTGGTCACGTCGCCGGCGTCGGCAGGCCGCCGCCGACCGCCGTGCCGACCTCGTCGAGCTGTGCCTGGCGCTGGCGTCCGAGCTGCGTTCCGGGGCGCCACCACGCGAGGCGCTCGCGGCGGCCGTCGACGGCCTGCCGGCCTTCTCGGAGCTGGGGGTCGCGGCCCGGTCGCCGGTCTCCGACGTCGCCGCGGCCATGACAGGTGCGGCCGCGGTGCCCGGAGGGGCGGGCCTGGCGTACGTCGCCGCGTGCTGGCGGGTCGCCGAGCGGAACGGGATCGGGCTGGCCCCCTCGGTGGCGCGCCTCGCCGAAGGCCTGCGCGACGACGAGCAAGTACGCCGAGAGGTCGCCGCGCAGCTGGCCGGCCCGCGGGCTACCGCCGTCCTGCTGGCGCTGCTGCCCGGGCTCGGACTGATGACGGGCTCGTCGCTCGGTGGTGACCCGGTTGGCCTGCTCACCGGGACGCCGGTGGGGCTGGCCCTGTGCATCGCCGGTGGGGCCCTGGAGTGGGCGGGTGTCGCCTGGATGACGCGGATCACCCGCCGCGCCGAGCTCCCGTGACGACCTCGGCCCTGCTGGCGGCCGCGACGTCGGCGGTCGCGGTCATGGTGTGGAACGGGGCGCGGGCCGCCGCGGAACTGCGCCTGCGGCGGCTGCCGTCCGCCGGAGCAGCCATCGACGGGGGAGACCTCGCAGGACGACGCGTGGCCGGTCATCCGGGCGATGGCCGCAGCCCTCTGACGATCTGGGCCGTCGGGGCGGCCGGGGCGGCTGTGGCCCTGCTGCTGCTCGCTCGCGGTGTGTCACCGGGCCTGATCCTGCCGGCAGCGCTGGCCGGGGCGGCCTTCTGGTGGTTCGCCGGACGGGACGATCGGGCCGGGCGGACCGAACAGGCCCGTCTCGCCCGGCTCCTGCCCGAGGCGGCCGACCTGTTGGCAGCCTGCCTCGACGCCGGCGCGCACGCTCCGGAGGCCCTGGAGGTGGTGGGGTCGGTGGTGGGGGCACCCCTCGACGCCAGGTTCCGGCGCATCGCCGGAGGGCTGCGGCTGGGCGCGGACCCGGCCGACGCGTGGGCCACCGGCCCCGGAGAGGGTGACGTCCTGGCGCCGCTCGCCCGCGCCTTCGTCCGCGCATCACGGACCGGAGCCCCGCTGGCCGGAACAGTCGGGGTGGTCGCGGACGAGCAACGGCGGCGGCTGCGCTGGTCGGCGGAGTCGGCGGCCCGGCGGGCGGGGGTGGCGGCGGTCGGCCCCCTCGCTGCTTGTTTCCTGCCCGCTTTCGTGCTGATCGGCGTCGTCCCGGTCGTCCTGTCGGTCGCAGCCGAGCTCGTCGCCGGACTCCGCTGACCGGCGTCCACAGCAACCGGACGCCCCCAATCGTCAACAGATCGTCCGCCGGGCGGCACGTGGTCGCCGCGTCCACCGAGGCTGGAGTCGGCGACGGGTGACCCCCCGCCACGGGCGACCGGAGCGGTTCCGGTCCTGACGAGGAGGTACCGACTCAATGTTCTCCACTCGTGATCTGGCAGCTCGGCTCCGCCGGACCGACGACGGGATGACCACGGCGGAGTACGCCGTGGGCACCGTGGCGGCCTGCGGGTTCGGCGCCGTCCTCTACAAGCTGCTGACCAGCGACAAGGTCCGCGGCATGCTCTCGGACATCATCGAGCGCGCGCTGAACGTGACCTTCTGAGCGGCGGGCCGGTGTCATCCCTCAAGGCAGGCCGGCCCCGGCCCGGCGACCGTGGAGCCGTCACGGCCGAGACCGCCGTGCTGGTGCCCGCGTTCGGCCTGCTCCTCGTCATCGGCCTGTGGGCCGTGAGCGTGCTGGTGCTCCAGCTGCGCTGCGTCGACGCCGCCCGGACCGGGGCCCGCGCCCTGGCCCGCGGCGAGAGCGACACGGCCGCGAGGGCCGCCACGGCCGAGGTGGCTCCTGACGGCGCGCGGATCCGTATCGGTCGGTTCGGCTCGCTGGTGAGCGTCGATGTCGAGGTGTCGTCACGGCTGCCGCTCGCCGGAGACGGCCCGGGCGGGTTGGACCTCGGCAGCCGGGCGGTGGCGGCGGCGGAGCAGCCGTGAGTGAGCGGGGCAGTGCGGGGGTCTGGCTCCTGTGCATCTGCGTGGTGCTCACCGGTGCCGTCTCCGTGGCGGTGGCCTTCGGCGCCGCCGTCACGGCACGGCACCGGGCGTCGTCGGTGGCCGACCTGGCCGCCCTCGCCGCGGCCGCGGCCCAGGCTCGGGGCGACC
>JBOGDY010000416.1:0-2439 GCA_050742955.1 Actinomycetes bacterium
CGCGCAGCTCGTGGACCGGCACCGCGAATAGCCCGTCCACCACCAGCGTGTCGCCGCCCGCGCTCCCGAGCCGGGATACCGGTACGCCGTGCTGCGCGCCGGCCGCCAGCAGCCGGTCCTCGTCGCCGGTCTCGACCGCCACGACCACCCGGGCCACCGACTCGCTGAACAGCGCGACGAACGGGTCGCCCTCGACCGCGACCGACAACCCCACGTCGCCCACCAGAGCCATCTCCACCAAGGCCTGGGCCAGGCCGCCGTCGCTCACGTCGTGCGCGGCCCGCACCAGGCCGTCACCCGCGGCCTCCACCAGCACGTCAGCGAGGCGCATCTCGGCGCCCAGGTCCGGCCGTGGCGGACGCCCACCGAGGTGGCCGTGCACGTGGTGGGCCCACTCGGAGCCGCCGAGCTCGTCACGGGTCTCGCCGAGCAGCAGCAGCGTCTGCCCGGCGGCCGGTGCCAGAGGCACCCGCCGCGCCACGTCGTCGATCACACCGAGCACGCCGGCCACCGGCGTGGGCAGGATCGCGGTGTCGCCGGTCTGGTTGTAGAAGCTGACGTTCCCGCCGGTGACGGGGACACCCATCTGCAGGCAGCCGTCGGCCAGACCCCGGACCGCTTCGGCGAACTGCCACATCACGTCCGGGTCCTCGGGCGAGCCGAAGTTCAGGCAGTTGGTGACCGCGAGCGGCCGCGCACCGGACACGGCGACGTTGCGGTAGGCCTCCGACAGGGCGAGCTGCGCACCGGCGTACGGGTCGAGGCGGGTGAACCGTCCGTTGGCATCCGTCGCCAGCGCCACCCCCCGCCCCGTCTCCTCGTCGACGCGCACCATGCCGGCGTCGGACGGCTGCGCGAGCACGGTGTTGCCGAGGACGTAGCGGTCGTACTGATCGGTGACCCAGGCCTTGGACGCCAGGTTGGGCGCGGCGGCCAGGCGCAGGACCGTGTGGCGCAGCTCGTCGCCGGACGCCGGCCGCCGCAGGCCCGACGGCCCCGCCGCCTGCAGGTCGTCCTGCCACGAGGGACGCGCGAGCGGTCGCGTGTAGACCGGCCCGTCGTGGGCGACCGTGCGCGGCGGCACGTCGCAGATCGTCTCGCCGTGCCACTCCACGGTCAGCCGGCCGGTGTCGTCGACCTCGCCGATGACGGTGGCCAGCACGTCCCACTTGCCGCAGATGGAAAGGAACGCGTCGAGCTTGCCTGGCTCCACCACCGCGCACATCCGTTCCTGCGACTCGCTCATCAGGATCTCCTCCGGACGCAGCGTCGCGTCGCGCAACGGCACCCGGTCGAGCCAGACGTGCATGCCACCGTCGCCGTTGGAAGCCAGCTCGGAGGTGGCGCAGGACAGCCCCGCGCCGCCGAGGTCCTGGATGCCGACGACCAGGTCGGCGGCGAACACCTCGAGGCAGCACTCGATGAGCACCTTCTCCATGAACGGGTCGCCGACCTGCACGCTGGGGCGCTTGCCGGGTGCCTCGTCCTCGAACGTCTCGGAGGCCAGCACCGAGACCCCGCCGATGCCGTCGCCGCCAGTGGTCGCGCCGAAGAGCACCACCAGGTTGCCGGCGCCTGAGGCGTGCGCGAGCTTGATGTCCTCGGCGCGCACCACCCCGACGCACAGCGCGTTGACCAGCGGGTTGCCGGCGTAGGCCGGGTCGAAGACGAGCTCGCCGCCGATGTTGGGCAGGCCCAGGCAGTTGCCGTAGCCACCGACGCCGGCGACCACGCCCGGCAGCACCCGCCGGGTGTCGGGCGCGTCCGCCGGCCCGAACCGCAGCTGGTCCATCACCGCGACCGGGCGGGCGCCCATCGACATGATGTCGCGCACGATGCCGCCGACCCCCGTCGCGGCCCCCTGGTAGGGCTCGACGTAGGACGGGTGGTTGTGCGACTCGACCTTGAAGGTCACCGCCCAGCCGTCACCGATGTCGACGACGCCGGCGTTCTCGCCGATGCCGACCAGCATGGCGTCGCTCTCCGGCGCCTTGTCGCCGAACTGACGCAGGTGCACCTTCGACGACTTGTAGGAGCAGTGCTCGCTCCACATCACCGAGTACATCGCCAGCTCGGAGCTGGTCGGGCGGCGGCCGAGGATCCCGCGGATGCGGGCGTACTCGTCGTCCTTGAGCCCCAGCTCGCGGTGCGGCTGCTCCACCTCGGGCGTGGCCTCCGCGTTCTTGACGGTGTCCACGGAGTGCATGCTCATGGCGACACCAGGCCCTTCAGCACCGAGGTGAAGAACCCGAGTCCGTCGGTGGTCGGCCCGGTCAGAGCCTCCACCGCATGCTCGGGGTGCGGCATCAGCCCGACGACGTTGCCGCGGTCGTTCGCGATGCCGGCGATGTCGCGGTGGGAGCCGTTGGGGTTGCCCTCGAGATAGCGCGCCACCACCCGGCCCTCGCCCTCCAGGCGGTCGAGCGTCCCCTCGTCGGC
>JBOGDY010000417.1:0-2431 GCA_050742955.1 Actinomycetes bacterium
GGCCAACCTCGTCGTGCTGCGCACCCCGCCTGGCGCCGCGCAGTTCCTCGCCTCGGCGCTGGACCGGTCCGGCCTGGCCGGCATCCTCGGCACCATCGCCGGCGACGACACCGTCCTGCTGATCGGCCGCGACCCGGCGGGCGGCGAGGCCCTCGCCGTACGCCTGCTCGACCTCGCCCGCGCGCACCCCGCACCAACGACACAAGGAGAACGTTCGTGACCGAGCGTGTCGTACTCGCCTACTCCGGAGGCCTGGACACCTCCGTCGCCATCGGCTGGATCGCCGAGCAGACCGGTGCCGAGGTGATCGCCGTCGCGGCCGACGTCGGCCAGGGCGGGGAGGACCTCGGCGCCATCCGGGAGCGAGCCCTGGCCTGCGGCGCGGTCGAGTCGGTGGTGGTCGACCTCCGGGACGAGTACGCCGCGGAGTACTGCCTGCCGGCGCTGAAGGCCAACGCCCTCTACCTCGACCGCTACCCGCTGGTGTCCGCGCTGTCGCGCCCGGTCATCGTCAAGCACCTGGTCGAGGCAGCGCGCTACCACGGCGCGTCGGCGGTCGCCCACGGGTGCACCGGGAAGGGCAACGACCAGGTCCGCTTCGAGGTCGGGATCGGCGCCCTCGCCCCCGACCTGCGGGTGCTCGCCCCGGTCCGGGACTCCGGCATGACCCGGGACAAGGCGATCGGCTTCGCCGAGGAGAAGGGGCTGCCGATCGACGTCACGAAGAAGTCGCCCTACTCCATCGACCAGAACCTGTGGGGGCGGGCCGTCGAGACCGGCTTCCTCGAGGACATCTGGAACGGTCCCGTCGAGGACGTCTACGCCTACACGGCGGACCCGGCCGTGCCGCGCGACCCGGATGAGGTCGTGATCAGCTTCGAGCGGGGCGTCCCGGTGGCCGTCGACGGCAGGGCGGTCAGCGTCCTCGACGCGGTGCTGGAGCTGAACCGGCGGGCCGGCGCGCAGGGCGTCGGCCGGGTCGACCTGGTCGAGGACCGGCTGGTCGGCATCAAGAGCCGCGAGGTCTACGAGGCGCCGGCGGCGATCACGCTCGTCACCGCGCACCAGGAGCTGGAGAACGTGACGGTCGAGCGCGACCTGGCGCGGTTCAAGCGGGGCGTCGACCAGCGCTGGGGCGAGCTCGTCTACGACGGGCTGTGGTTCTCGCCGCTCAAGCGGGCCCTCGACGTGTTCCTCGACGAGGCCAACGCCCACGTGTCCGGCGACGTAAGGCTGACGCTGCACGGCGGCCGGGCCGTCGTCACGGGCCGGCGCAGCCAGGAGTCCCTGTACGAGTACGAGATGGCCACCTACGACTCGGGCGACGTCTTCGACCAGACGCTGGCCAAGGGCTTCGTCGAGCTGTGGGGCCTGCCCAGCAGGATGGCCGCGCGCCGCGACCACCGCAGCTCCGAATAGGTTGGTCGCCCGCGAACGATGTGCCAGGGAGGAGGGGCGAGCGTGACCGACCAGCCGGGCGGCGTCCCGACCAGGCTCTGGGGCGGCCGGTTCGGGGGAGGGCCCAGCGAGGAGCTGGCCAGGCTCTCGGTGAGCGTGCACTTCGACTGGCGGCTGGCGCCCTACGACCTGGCCGCGTCCCGGGCCCACGCCCGGGTCCTGCACGGTGCCGGGTTGCTGGACGACGGCGAGCTGCGGTCGATGCTCGCCGGCCTCGACGAGCTCGACAAGGCGGTGCGCGACGGCAGCTTCCGGCCGACGGCCGACGACGAGGACGTGCACACGGCCCTCGAGCGCGGCCTGCTCGAGCGGGTGGGAGCGCTGGGCGGCAAGCTGCGGGCAGGTCGCAGCCGCAACGACCAGGTCGCGACCGACCTGCGGCTCTACCTGCGGGACGCGGCCCGGCGGGTGGCCGCCCGGGTGGCCGAGCTCGAGACGGCGCTCGTCGGGCTCGCCGAGCGGCACCGCGGCACGGCGATGCCCGGCATGACCCACCTGCAGCACGCCCAGCCGGTCCTGCTGGCGCACCACTTGCTGGCCCACGTCCACGCGTTCAAGCGCGACGTCGAGCGGCTCGTCGACTGGGACGCCCGGGCCGCGCTGTGCCCGCTGGGCGCCGGCGCGCTGGCCGGCTCGTCGCTCCGGCTGGACCCGGAGGCGGTAGCCGCCGAGCTCGGCTTCACCGGCCCGGTGGCCAACTCGATCGACGCGGTCTCCGACCGTGACTTCGCCGCCGAGTTCCTGTTCGTCGCGGCGCTGCTCGGCGTCCACCTTTCCCGGCTCGGGGAGGAGCTGTGCCTGTGGGCGACCACGGAGTTCGGCTGGGTCGGGCTCGACGACGCCTATGCGACCGGGTCGTCGGTGATGCCGCAGAAGAGGAACCCCGACGTGGCCGAGCTCGCCCGCGGCAAGTCCGGGCGGCTCCTCGGCAACCTGACCGCCCTCCTGACCACGCTCAAGGGCCTGCCGCTGG
>JBOGDY010000418.1:0-2419 GCA_050742955.1 Actinomycetes bacterium
TCGACTGACACCGGACCGGCCCCACCCCGCACACTTGGGGACGTAGCTCAACTGGCAGAGCACCGCCTTTGCAAGGCGGGGGTTAGGGGTTCAAGTCCCCTCGTCTCCACACATTCGCCACCATTGTCCGGACGACGACCGGTCCGCAGCAACGACCGTGACGCAATCAATGACCGGGACGCACCAACGGGACGGTTGCCCACCCGTGGGGCGTTGGCGCCGCCGCACCTGCCACTCCAGCACCTTTGGTGCGTGGGAGTCAGCGGCACATGCCACGACTGCCCAGCGTGCCAGCGAGCCGGCCGTGGGAGTTGCCGGCGCGATCAGTTGGTCGAGCGCCCCGCCTCGGACGCCTTGTTGACCTTCCTCGCCCGCTTCGGGGTGACGGTCTCGGTCTCGGGGGCCGCCTCGGCGGTGGTGGTCAGCTCGGCCTCCTCGGCAGCGTCCGCGAGCGCCTCGTCCGGGCTGGCTCCGGCGAAGTCGTCGCCGACCGGCGTCACGCCGGCTCCGACCGGCGAGACGTTGCCGGTGGTGTCCGAGGTCGTCGCCGGCGTCGCCCACGGCTCGGGCGCGTCGGACCTGCCCGCAGCCCAGGCCTTCCAGCCCGCATAGGCCGCGCCCAGCACGCCGGCGAGCAGGAACAGCTTGCGGACCCGGTGCCTCTTCGGCTTGGGCGCTTCGACCTCGCCCTTGAGCGCGGCGATGGCGGCGGTCCCGCGGGTCTTGGCCTCGTCCCGGGCCGGCTCGCTGGCCGCGAGCGCCGCGGCCACGGCACCGGCGACCTTGGGGAGGACGTCCTCCTTGACCTTGCTGACGGCCGGCTCCACCTTCGGGGCCGCCCAGTCGCGGGTCGCCTCGGCCTTCGGGGCCGCCCAGTCGCGGGTCGCCTCGGCGTACCTGATCGCGCCTTCTCTGGCGTCCGACGCGGCCGGCGCGACCTTCTTGTTCGCGCGACGCGCCCTCTTGCGCGTCTCCTTGCGCAACGTCGTCGTACGAGACACGAGGAACCTCCCGGTCGTGATCAGTGGTTTCCCGCTCCTGCCCAGCCACCCCGGAGCGAAACCGGCGCGGTGGCCGCTCCGGCGACGTGCGAGGATGGCCGCCACGGCCGGCCGGGCACACCCCGCGCCCCGCGCCGCCGTGCGCCGACCCCTCCCCGCGCGACGAAGGGAACCACCGTGGCCGAGCAGCTATACGCCACCCTGAAGACCAACCGGGGCGACATCGAGGTGATGCTGTTCCCGAACCATGCGCCGAAGACCGTGCGCAACTTCACCGAGCTCGCCGAGGGCAAGCGCGAGTGGACCGACCCGCAGAGCGGCCAGAAGAGCACCGACCGTCTCTACGACGGCACGATCTTCCACCGTGTCATCGGCGGCTTCATGATCCAGGGCGGTGACCCCCTGGGGACCGGCACGGGTGGGCCGGGCTACCGCTTCGAGGACGAGTTCCACCCCGAGCTGTCCTTCGACCGGCCCTACCTGCTGGCGATGGCCAACGCCGGCCCCGGCACCAACGGCTCGCAGTTCTTCATCACCGTCGGGCCGACCCCCCACCTGAACCGCAAGCACACCATCTTCGGTGAGGTCGCCGCCGGGTCCGGCCGGGCGGTCGTGGACCAGATCGCCACCACACCGACGGGTCGGATGGACCGACCGGTCGACGACGTGGTCATCGAGACGGTCGAGATCGACCGGCGCGAGGGCTGATCGGCGCCCGTGACCGACCAGCCGGCCACCGGCGCGCAGGAGACCGCGACCTGCTACCGCCACCCTGACCGTGAGGCGCACATCCGGTGCGTGCGCTGCAACCGGCGGATCTGCCCCGACTGCATGGTCGATGCCTCGGTCGGCTTCCAGTGTCCCGAGTGCGTGCGCGAGGGCAACCAGGGCGTACGCCGTGCCCGCACCGTCTTCGGTGGCCGGGTCAGCGGCGACCCCGGCTACGTCAGCAAGGTCATCATCGCGGTCAACGTGGTGGCCTGGGTGGTCCAGACGGCCAGCGGCCCCACCTTCGAGCACCGCTTCTGGCTGCTCGGGGGTCCGGTCTTCGACCCGGTCCTGCTGCAGGTGGTCGGGGTCGCGGACAACGAGTACTACCGGCTGCTGACCGCGGCGTTCCTGCACGGCGGGCTGCTGCACCTGGCCCTGAACATGTACGCGCTCTACCTGTTCGGCCCGCCGCTCGAGGCGGCGCTGGGCCGGGTGCGGTTCGTGGCCCTCTACGTTCTGTCCGCGCTGGGTGGCAGCGCCCTGTCCTACGCGTTCAGCGACCCGAGCCGGCCGGCCCTCGGCGCGTCGGGGGCCGTCTTCGGGCTGCTCGGGGCCTACCTGGTGGTGAGTCGCCGGATGGGACGCGACGCGTCCGGCGTGATGGTCCTGCTGGTGATCAACTTCGTCTACGGCTTCCTGGTCCCGCG
>JBOGDY010000419.1:0-2416 GCA_050742955.1 Actinomycetes bacterium
CTCGGTCGGCAGCGACTTGCCGGACCAGGCGGCGTAGGCGAGCGCGTCCTCGAACGCGACGTGCACGACCGGATGGCGGTCGCGGCCGTGGAGGGTGCTGCCGGGCCCTTCCGGGTGCTTCCAGTCGGCGCCGGGCCGCCACTGCCACCACTGTGTGAAGTCGTCGAGCGGGACCGGCCCGGCGGACGGACGGAAGGTGAGCGACCCGGCGACGAGCTCGTCGTCGCTCGCCTCGGGGAAGTCGGCGCGGTCCGGGGCCTGCTCGGCGACGGTGACGTGGCCGGTGTCCTTGACGAACCGCCGGAACTCGGCGTTGGTCACCGGGTGCTCGTCGACCCAGAGGTCCTCGACGACCGCCTCGGTGACCGGGCCTTCCTCCGGGTAGAACCGGTCGTCGCCCATCAGGAAGGTGCCGCCCGCCAGGCGGACCATGCTCTTGCGGTCGCTGCGAACTGGTGTCATCGGCCACCCTCGGTCTCGTCGCATCATCATAGGAACGCTCTGCGGCGGCCTCAGGACCTTCGGTGCACCGGTGCTGGATACCCTCACGGGCATGCTCGACGCGAAGCTGCTCAGGGAGACCCCCGAGGTCGTGCGGGAGTCCCTGCGCGCCCGCCGCGAGGACGAGTCGCTCGTCGACCGGGTGCTGGACGCCGACCTGGCCCGCCGTGAGGCGATCCTGCGGTTCGACACGCTGCGCTCGGAGCAGAAGGGCCTCGGTCGCGAGGTCGCGGCCGCGTCGGGGGACGAGAAGGCCGCGCTGCTCGCCCGCACCAAGGACCTCGCCGCCGCGGTCAAGGAGGCCGAAGCGGCGCAGTCCGTCGCCGACGCGACCTACCAGGACCTGTTCGGCCAGGTCTCGAACGTCATCGAAGAGGGCGTGCCGCCCGGCGGCGAGGACGACTACGCGGTCCTCGAGCACGTGGGGGAGCCGCGCGAGTTCGACTTCACCCCGCTCGACCACCTCGAGCTCGGCCAGCTGCTCGGCGCGATCGACACAGAGCGCGGCGCGAAGGTCTCCGGTGCGCGGTTCTACTACCTCACCGGGGTCGGCGCCCAGCTGCAGCTGGCCATGCTCAACCTCGCGATGGCGCAGGCGACGGCCGCCGGCTTCACGGCGGTGATCCCGCCGGTGCTCGTCAAGCCGGAGGCGATGGAGGGCACCGGCTTCCTCGGCCAGGCCGCGGAGAACGTCTACCGGCTGCCCGACGAGGACCTCTACCTGGTGGGCACGTCCGAGGTGCCGCTGGCGGCCTACCACATGGACGAGGTCATCGACGCCGACCGGCTGCCGCTGCGCTATGCCGGCTGGTCGTCCTGCTTCCGGCGCGAGGCCGGCTCCTACGGCAAGGACACCCGGGGGATCCTGCGGGTGCACCAGTTCGACAAGGTGGAGATGTTCTCCTACTGCCGGCCCGAGGACGCCGCCGACGAGCACGCCCGGCTGCTGGCCTGGGAGAAGGAGATGCTGGCCAAGGTGGAGGTGCCCTACCGGGTGATCGACGTGGCCGCGGGCGACCTGGGGCTGTCGGCGGCCCGCAAGTACGACTGCGAGGCGTGGGTGCCGACGCAGGGTCGCTACCGCGAGCTGACCTCCACGTCGAACTGCACGACCTTCCAGGCCCGCCGGCTGCGGGTGCGAGTCCGCGACGCCGGCGGCACGCGCCCGTTGGCCACCCTCAACGGGACGCTGGCCACCACCCGCTGGATCGTGGCGATCCTGGAGAACCACCAGCAGGCCGATGGCTCGGTGGTGGTGCCGCAGGCGTTGCGGCCGTTCCTCGGCGGCCTCGAGGTGCTCGAGCCGGTCGCGACGTCGTCACGGTGACACCGCCGACCGCCGACGAGCTGCGCGCCCGCTGCACCCGGCACCTGTCGGGGCATGGTCGCCGTGCACCGGCGGAGGTGCTGGCCGAGATCGCCGAGGAGGTCGGCGAGGTTTCGCCGGACCGGTACGGCGCCGGAGGCGTCGTTGCCGAGCTGGAGCTCGAGATGCGCGAGCTGCTCGGCAAGCCGGCTGCGGTGTTCATGCCGAGCGGGACCATGGCCCAACAGATCGCGCTACGGGTGCACGCCGAGCGCACCGGCCGACGGACGGTGCTCTGGCACCCGAAGTGCCACCTGGAGCTGCACGAGGGCCAAGCCCTGACCCGGCTGCACGGCCTCGTGGGACGGCCGGTCGGCGACCCGTCGCGGCTGGTGTCGACCGAGGACCTGCAGGACGTGGCGGAGTACGCCGCGGTGCTGCTGCTGGAGCTGCCGCAGCGGGAGATCGGTGGCCAGCTGCCGTCGTGGGACGAGCTGGTCGCGCAGATCGAGCTGGCTCGCTCGCACGGCACCGCCCTACACCTGGACGGCGCCCGGCTCCTGGAGTGCACGCCGCACTACGGCCGCCCGCCGGCGGACATCGCTGCCC
>JBOGDY010000420.1:0-2410 GCA_050742955.1 Actinomycetes bacterium
CTCTCGGGGCGGCCCACGCGCTCGCGCCCGGGCACGGCAAGACGGTGATGGCGTTCTACCTCAGCGGACGGCGGGACGGCGCGGCCCGCGCGGCCGCGACCGTCGCCGCGACCGTGACCGTGACGCACACGGCCGGGGTGCTGCTGCTCGGCGTCCTGGTCAGCGCCGGCACCGGCTTCGTCCCCGCCCGGCTCTACCCGTGGCTCACGGTGGCCAGCGGCCTGCTGGTCGCCGTCGTGGGCCTGACGCTGCTCCGGACCTCGCGACACCCGCACGACCACCCGCACCCGCACGACCACCCACGCCCGCACCCGCACGACCACCCGCACCCGCACGACCACCCGCACCCACACCCGCACGACCACCCACACCCGCACCCGCACGACCACCAGCACCCGCACGACCACCCGCACCCGCACGAACACCCGCACCCGCACCCGCACGCCCCCGACCGCCCCGCCTCCGCTGACCAGCACGCACCTTTGGTGCTGGTGACGGCGGGAGCGACGTCCGGTACGCCTCAGCCGCCACGTCGGCACCATTGGTCCGCACCAGTCAGCGATCTTGAGCAGCTGGAGGGCGCGCACGTAGCTGGCAGGGAGCAGGAGCAGGAGGGCGCGCCCGGGCAGGAGCCGGCGTCGCGGCGGTCGCTGGTTGCGATGGGCATGGCGGGCGGCATGCTGCCGAGCCCGTCGGCGCTGGTCGTGTTCCTCGGCGCCCTGGCGGTCGGGCATGCGTGGTTCGGGGTCCTCCTCGTGACCGCGTTCGGCCTCGGCATGGCCGCAACCCTCGCGGTGGTCGGGCTCGTCGTGATGCGGCTGCGACGGACGGTCGAGACGCGGCTCGCCGGCCGCGCTGCCCACGTCGTACGGGCTCTGCCGGTTCTGACCGCCCTCACGGTGCTGGCGCTCGGCCTCGGGATCGCCCTGAAGGGGGCCGGCGCACTCGGCGGTTGAGCGCGCCTGCGGGGATCTGTCCGTCGACCTGCCTACCGTCAGGGGCCATGGGAGTCCCGCCGTCGCCGCGAGGCGCCGCCGCCACCGCGATCCAGGCGTCGTTCGACGAGCTGGGCACCCCGTTGCACGAGGTCACCTTCGTGGTCGTCGACCTCGAGACGACCGGCGGGTCTCCGGCGTCCTGCGGGATCACCGAGATCGGTGCGGTCAAGGTGCGCGCCGGCGAGGTGCTGGGCGAGTTCCAGACCTTGGTCAACCCCGGTGTGCCGATCCCGCCGTTCATCTCCGTGCTGACCGGCATCAGCGACGGCATGGTGGCGGCCGCGCCCCGGCTGGGCGCGGTGCTGCCGGCGTTCCTCGAGTTCGCGCGCGAGACCGTGCTGGTGGCGCACAACGCGCCGTTCGACATCGCGTTCCTCACGGCGGGCTGCGCGGAGAACGGCCACGACTGGCCCGGCAACCGGGTGCTCGACACCGCCCGGCTGGCCCGCCAGGTGGTGACCCGCGACGAGGCGCCCAACTGCAAGCTGGCCAGCCTCGCCCGGCTGTTCCGGTCCGGCACCACGCCCGACCACCGGGCGCTGTCCGACGCGCGCGCGACCGTCGACGTGCTGCACGGGCTCATGGCGCGGCTCGGCAACCTGGGCGTCCGATCGCTCGACGAGCTGACCACGTTCTCCTCCCGGGTCTCGCCCGCGCAGCGCCGCAAGCGACACCTCGCCGAGGGCCTGCCGCACGCGCCCGGCGTCTACCTTTTCGCCGACGAGCACGGCGAGGTTCTCTACGTCGGCAGGTCCAAGGACCTGCGCTCGCGGGTGCGCACCTACTTCACCGCCTCCGAGACGCGCGGGCGGATGGCCGAGATGGTCGGGCTGGCCGAGACCGTCACGCCGATCGAGTGCGCCACGCCGTTGGAGGCCGAGGTGCGCGAGCTGCGGCTGATCGCCGCGCACAAGCCGCGCTACAACCGGCGCTCCCGCTTCCCCGAGCGGGCCCGCTGGCTCAAGCTGACGGTCGAGGCGTTCCCGCGGCTGTCCGCCGTCCACAGCGTCAAGGACGACGGCGCCACCTACCTCGGCCCGTTCTCCTCCGCGCGGCAGGTCGAGCTCGCCACGGCCGCCGTGCACGAGGCGTTCCCGTTGCGGCAGTGCGCGTCGCGGCTGTCGCCCAGCAAGCCGTCGACCGCCTGCGTGCTGGCCGAGATGGGTCGCTGCAACGCGCCGTGCGACGGCCGCGAGTCGGTCGATGCCTATTCCGTGCACGTGGCCGCCGTGCGGGCGGCGATGGTGGGCGACGTCCGGCCGCTGGTGGCGGCGGTGGGTCGGCGGGTGCGCCGGCTCTCCGACGCCGAACGGTTCGAGGACGCGGCGATGCACCGCGACCGGCTGGCCGCGTTCGTCCGGGCCGCCGACCGCACACAGCGGCTCAGCGCCGTGACCGCCGTCCCCCAGCTG
>JBOGDY010000421.1:0-2398 GCA_050742955.1 Actinomycetes bacterium
GCGCGAGCCGGTGCGGCGCCGTCACGAGCAGGCGGACCGCGAAGGGGCGGCGCACGTCAGCCGCAGGCAGGGGCGGGCACCGGTACGACGGGGGGCTCCCCGACCGTGGGCATCCCCAGCGGAACCTCCATGGTCGACGGACCGCGACCGGCGCCGGCCTCCCAGGCGTCGCCGGCGCGGGTGCGGCGCGTCCCGCCGTAGGGTCCGTCAGCCACCAGGTGGTGCGGCGCGGCGTAGGTGACCTCGACCGTGGCGACGTCGCCAGGCCGCGGTGTCTCGACGCCGTCGGGCAGCCCGAAGTGGACCAGCCGGTTGTCGGGCGCCCGGCCGGATCGCCGGTGCGTCGCGTCGTCCTTGCGGCCCTCCCCCTCGGCCACCAGCACCTCGAGCACGCGCCCGACCTGCCTCTTGTTCTCCGTCCACGCGACGTCGTCCTGGAGCGCGACCAACCGCTGGTAGCGCTCCTGGACGACCTCCTTGGCCACCTGGCCGCCCATGTCGGCGGCCGGGGTGCCCGGGCGCCGGGAGTACTGGAAGGTGAAGGCACCCGCGAACCGGGCCTCGCGCACGACCTGCAACGTCTCGTCGAAGTCGGCGTCGGTCTCGCCCGGGAAGCCGACGATGATGTCGGTCGTGATGGCCGCGTCGGGCATGGCCGCCCGCACCCGGTCGATGATGCCGAGGTAGCGCTGCTGCCGGTAGGACCGGCGCATCGCGCGCAGCACCCGGTCGGACCCCGACTGCAACGGCATGTGCAGCGAGTGCATCACGTTGGGGGTCTCGGCCATCGCGGCGATCACGTCGTCGGTGAAGTCCTTGGGGTGCGGGCTGGTGAAACGGACCCGCTCGAGCCCCTCGACCTGGCCGCACGCCCGCAGCAGCTTGCCGAACGCGAGCCGGTCACCGAACTCCACGCCGTAGGAGTTGACGTTCTGGCCCAGCAGGGTGACCTCGAGGACCCCCTCGGCCACCAGCGCCTCGACCTCGGCGAGGACCTCTCCCGGGCGGCGGTCCTTCTCGGTGCCGCGCAACGAGGGCACGATGCAGAAGGTGCAGGTGTTGTTGCAGCCGACGGAGATGGAGACCCACGCGGCGTAGGGCGACTCACGCCGGGTCGGCAGCGTGGACGGGAAGACCTCGAGCGACTCGAGGATCTCGACCTGGGCCTCGTCGTTGTGCCGGGCCCGGTCGAGCAGGGTCGGCAGCGACCCGATGTTGTGGGTGCCGAAGACGACGTCGACCCACGGGGCGCGCCGGGTGATCTCGCCGCGGTCCTTCTGCGCCAGGCAGCCCCCGACGGCGATCTGCATCCCCGGCCGCCGGGCCTTGACCGGCGCGAGGTGACCGAGGTTGCCGTAGAGGCGGTTGTCGGCGTTCTCGCGCACGGCGCAGGTGTTGAACACCACCACGTCGGCCGGGTCGCCGGCGGCGGCCCGCACATAGCCGGCGCCCTCGAGCAGGCCCGAGAGCCGCTCGGAGTCGTGCACGTTCATCTGGCACCCGTAGGTGCGTACCTCGTAGCTGCGTGGCACCGCGCGTGGGCCTCCTTCCGGGCTCGGACCAGCGTACGGCGGGGTCCCTCGAGTGGCCCCCGGAAGCCCCCTTCGATCACGGTTGGGCCACGCGGAGTGACTTTGTCACGGGATGCCCGCTAGTTTGCGGAGCCATGACCGCTGAACCGGCCGCCGGCGACGACTCGGACCCGTCCGCGCAGAGACCCACGGGCCGGCCGCTGGTCGTGCTCGACAAGGTCAACAAGCACTTCGGCGACCTGCACGTGCTGCAGGACATCGACCTGGTGATCGACAACGGCGAGGTGGTCGTGGTCATCGGCCCGTCGGGGTCGGGCAAGTCGACCCTGTGCCGCACCATCAACCGGCTCGAGCCGGTCGACTCGGGGACCATCACGCTCGACGGCCAGCCGCTGCCCGCCGAGGGCAAGGAGCTGGCCCGGCTGCGGTCCGAAGTCGGGATGGTCTTCCAGCAGTTCAACCTCTTCGCGCACAAGACGGTGCTGCAGAACGTCACCCTCGGGCCGATCAAGGTCCGCGGCATGGACAAGGCTGCGGCGGAGCGTCGCGGGCGCGAGCTGCTGGACCGCGTCGGCATCGGCAACCAGGCCGAGAAGATCCCCGCGGAGCTCTCCGGCGGCCAGCAGCAGCGGGTGGCCATCGCCCGGGCGCTCGCCATGGACCCCAAGGTGATCCTGTTCGACGAGCCGACCTCGGCCCTCGACCCGGAGATGATCAACGAGGTCCTCGAGGTGATGACCCAGCTCGCCCGCGACGGCATGACCATGGTCGTCGTCACCCACGAGATGGGCTTCGCCCGGCGCGCGGCCAACCGGGTCGTGTTCATGGACGAGGGCCGCATCGTCGAGGAGGCGCCCCCCGACCGG
>JBOGDY010000422.1:0-2397 GCA_050742955.1 Actinomycetes bacterium
GGTCCTCACTGCGCCGCGTCGGCCGCTGTGGTCGACTTCTCCGTGCTCGACCTCCGGCGGTCCGGCGGTGCAACTTTGGCCGAGCGGACGGAGCGGGCGCTTGCCACGACCCTCCGGGACGTCCCCGCCGGGTCGATCCTGCTGCGTAGCGCCGACACGGGAACGGTCGCGGCGGAGCTCGCCCTCGAGGCGACCATCGTGAGGGGCTTCGGCCTGCGTGGCTTCGCCGTGCCAGCGGCATCCATCCCGTCAGTTCCCGACCTTGTCGGCCACCGCTTCCAGATCCGTCGCCGGGTGTGGGCGACCACGGAACCGTTGCTCACCTATCCAGGATCAGACCTTCCGCGGTCACAGCGCGTGCGGAGCGCGACGCCGCCGAAGGAGCAGCGGTTCCTCCCATTCTGCTGATTCAGGGTTATCGGGCGGACCTACTTGACACGCTCGTGGCCCAACTGGGGGGGCATGCCTGAGCAGTATGGTTTCGCCGCGGCCCCCAAGTGGCCTGCAATCCACGCGCGAGCATTCCAGTCGGGCCGCGTCGACCGGTGGGAAGTCGATGAGCGCTGGCGCGGGTTCCCTGGGTATGGGACCCCGAGAGCACCGGCGGTGGCGACTGGCGGTGGAGGCGTACGCCGATGACGAGCTGCCTCCCGCGGTGCGTCGGCCCCTTCGGTCCCACCTGCGCGAGTGCTGGGGCTGCAGCGAGGACGTAGAGCTGATGCGCATGGTCAAGGCGTCGCTGCGTCGTCAGCCGGCCCGCGTCGAGCCGCTGCAGCTCGCCCGACTTCGCAGGGTGGTGCAACAGCTCAGCACCCGGTAGGCGCGCACCCGCCCGCCCGGCGGCAGCATGGTCGCAGCACCCCGTCAGTCGAAGGGCCGATCTGTGAGCTGCAACCCGCGACACGTCACCGTCCCGGCGGCAGGGGACCCGCGTCCCGTCGGCGAGGCTCGAGCGGCTCAACGGATGTTCCTCGAGCTGATGCAGGCCCGGCGGACGATCCGCGACTTCTCGACTCGGCCGGTCCCGTTCGACCTGGTCGAGACAGCGATCAGCGTCGCCGCGACCGCCCCCAGCGGCGCTCACGTCCAGCCGTGGCGCTTCGTCGTCGTCTCCGACCCGGAGCGCAAGCGCCGCCTGCGGCGGGCTGCCGAGGAGGAGGAGCGCGCCTTCTACGCCGACCGCGCCTCGATGGAGTGGCTGAAGGCACTCGAGCCGCTCGGGACCGACTGGCGCAAACCGTTCCTGCAGGACGCCCCGCACGTCATCGTGGTCATGGAGGTGCACAAAGGGCCAGGCAGCCCCAAGCCGTACTACGTGAAGGAGTCCGTCGGCATCGCCGTCGGCTTCCTGCTCGCCGCGCTGCACCAGGCCGGGCTGGCCACGTTGACCCACACCCCGAGCCCGATGCGGTTCATCAACGAGATCCTCGGCCGGCCGCGCGAGGAGCGGCCATTCGTCGTGATCCCCGTCGGCTATCCGGCGGTCGACGCTCGTGTGCCCGACCTGCAACGCAAGCCGCTGGAGGAGGTGCTGGTTCACCTCGCCTGAGCGACCGGTCACCGTGGGAGGGCCGGTCCGGACTCCGAGACGTGCTAGTCCTCCGGTCGGGCGGCCACCAGCAGGCCGTAGCCGATGCGACCCTGCGCGACGGCCCGTGCTGCCTGGCCGGTCAGTTCCAGCGCCCGGGCGACGTCCAGGTCATGCAAGGCCGGCAGAGTGCCCGCTACCAGAGGCAAGGCGGTCAGGCGTGCCTGGATCTGGTCGACCATCACGGCCAGCGCGTCGTCGTGACACTCCATTGCGAGCGTGTCCAGGCCGGCAGCGGCGAGGATGGCGGCGTACTCCTCGAGCGGGCGGGCATCCGCGAGGCACGCCACCCACCCGGCGACCCCCGCGAGCTCCGCCGGCAACCCGCCCGGGGCCACCGTGACGTCACTGAAGCCCAGCCGTCCGCCGGGCCTGAGAACGCGCGCGATCTCGGCCGCCGCCGTCGGCTTGTCGGGGAACGTGCAGAAGGCGCATTCACAGAGGACCGCGTCGACGGTGGCGTCGTCGAGCGGCAATCGCTCCGCGTCAGCCACCCGGAACGCGACCCGGTCTCCCACGCCAGCCTCGGTCGCCGCGGCGGTGGCCCGCAGCACCGACGCATCAGCCAGATCGACACCGTCGACGGACACCCCGAACTCTGCGGCCAGCAGCAGCGCCGTCGTTCCCGGCCCGCTGGCGAGGTCGAGGACGCGCTCCCCAGCCCGCAGCCCGGTGAGCCCGGCCAGGCGTCGGGTCAGGCGCAGACCGCCGGGATGGTGGCTCTCGCCGAGGACCATCGCAACGGCGTCGCTGGAGTACGTGGTGGCGCAGCACGCCTTGGCTTCGGTCGGGGAGAGCCCGGTAGTCAC
>JBOGDY010000423.1:0-2396 GCA_050742955.1 Actinomycetes bacterium
GTGGCCGACTTCTGGTTCGACCCGGTCTGTCCCTGGGCCTGGATAGCGTCCCGGTGGATGCTCGAGGTGGAGCAGGTGCGCGACGTCGAGGTCCGCTGGCACGTGATGTCGCTGGCCTACCTGAACCTGGACCGTGAGCTGCCGGAGGACTACCAACGGCTGATGGACGTGGCCTGGGGGCCGGTCCGTGTCGTGATCGCGGCCGTCGAGGAGCAGGGGGAGCAGGTGGCGCTGCCGCTGTACACCGCCCTGGGCAGCCGGTTCCACCACGAGGACCGGCCCAAGGACCGGGCGACGGTCGAGGATGCGCTCGCCGAGGTGGGCCTGTCGAAGGAACTCGCCGACGCCATGACCTCGACCGACTACGACGACCGGCTCAGGAAGTCCCATCACGCCGGCATGGACCAGGTCGGGTTCGAGGTGGGGACCCCGGTCATCTCGGTGGGGGGCGTCGCCTTCTTCGGTCCCGTGGTCTCGCCCGTTCCGCGCGGGGAGGCGGCCGGGAAGCTCTGGGACGGCGTCCGGCTCGTCGCCGGGACCGACGGCTTCTTCGAGCTCAAGCGCTCCCGCACCCGCGACCCCATCTTCGACTAACCGGTGGCGCTGCCTCCCGTCCAGGCGCATCCTGTCGGCCAGGGAGGCCCACCGTGACCAACGTCAAGCCGGGCTACTGGGACGTCGACCTCTGCTCGTGGGTGGGGGTCGACCCGATGTACGTCGTGCCGCCCTTGCGGCACGCCGACCAGCCGCACGACCGCGCCGTGCCGACCGTGCCCGAGCCGCGGGTCGCGGCCCACGACGAGCCGGTCACCACCGCCGAGGCATAGCCGGGCGCGGACGGCTGCCGGGCCCCCGGGCCGGTCTGCCAGACTGCGCGCCATGCGCGTCCACCTGGGCTCCGACCACGCCGGCTTCGAGCTCAAGTCCCACCTCGTCGGGTGGATCGAGAGCCAGGGCTACGAGGTCGTCGACCACGGGCCGGTCGAGCTGGACCCGGTCGACGACTACCCGCCGTTCGTGCTGCGCGCCGCCGTCGCCGTGGCGGCCGACCACGGCAGCCTCGGCGTCGTGATCGGGGGGTCGGGCAACGGCGAGCAGATCGCGGCCAACAAGGTGAGCGGCGTCCGGGCCGCCCTCGCCTGGAACGAGGAGACCGCCACCCTGGCACGCGAGCACAACGACGCCAACGTGGTCAGCGTCGGCGCCCGGATGCACTCCACCGACGAGGCGACCCGCCTGGTCGAGCAGTTCCTCACGACCGCCTTCACGGGTGCCGAGCGCCACGTCCGGCGGATCGAGATGATCGCCGGTTACGAGTCCACCGGAGAGCTGCCCGACCTGCCGGTGCCGCCGTCGGTCTGAGCCGGCGGCGGGGGAGCGTCAGTCTGGTCACCGGGGTCCGTGTCGTCCGGCTCCTCGTCGGCCCGCGAGACGTCGCGGGCCCGCATGGCCCGGCTGACGCCCACCTTCGACGGCCCGGCACCGGTCAGTCCGTGCAGCGGGTCGCGGCCCCGCTCAGGTCTGCTCACGACACCACCCGCAGCGCTAGAAGACGAAGGGGCACCAGGGTGCCGGGCTCCCCGAGAACGCCGCGGAGACCGGCTCCAGGGCGCCGTCCCGGCGCACCTGCACCTGGCCGGCCGCGGCCAGCCCGGCCAGGCTGGTGCCGCCGAGGTAGGCCGCCCCCAGCACCGTCACCGGCACGGCGACGTCCGGGTCGTCGTCGGTGCGGCTGCACTGCGCACCGTCGGCGTTCCCGCGCAGCCGCCAGCGGCCGGCGTTCCACGGGCACAGGTCGTCGGTGACGTCCAGGACCACGTCCACGGTGGTCGAGTAGGTGCGCTGGGCCAGGGCGGCGGGCAGGTCGACGAGTCGGACGTAGAGGGCGTCGCCCAACGTCGGCGACGCGGTCCGGATGTTGGTCAGCCAGTGCAGCAGCGGGTCGTCGACCGGCACGTTCTCGAGCTCGGTGGTGCCCATCAGGTCGAGGTCGAACAGGTAGCGGTAGAGGGCCGCCCGGGCCGCCGCGTCTCCCGCGATGACCTCCCGCACGTGGACCTTCCCGTGCGGGCCGGTCGGTGCCCAGTCGGGCTTGGTGGCGTAGCGCGCGTAGCCCCGCACGCCTTTGTCGTCCTCGGCGACCACGCACCGCAGCGCGGAGCGGCCCTCGCGCAGGCTGGGCTCGTCCCGAGCCGCCCGGAGGTGCCAGCCGTCGTTGCGAGCGATCATGCCCGGGCGGGTGCGGGTGACGGCGTCGTAGAGGTCCGCGACCGGCTTCCAGTCCTCGACCGGGACCAGCCGCAGGCGAAGGCCCGGGTCGTGAGGGGCGTCGGCGCGCAGCGCGTCGGGGTCGCGGGGCACCGTCATCGACAGCGCGTGGCTGGCCGGCCCGTAGC
>JBOGDY010000424.1:0-2394 GCA_050742955.1 Actinomycetes bacterium
GCGACATCCGCCGGGCCGAGTCGCCGCTCTGCGTGAACGCGACCAGGAACCGCGCGCCCAGCACGCCGCCCACCTCGGCCGCGGCATGGGTGATCGCGCCACCCTTGGTGCTGGGCCGACCGCTCAGCGGCGGGATGTCGGAGAGCGCGTTGTCCTCCACCTTCTCGGCAATGCGCGCCATCGTCCGCACCGCCGCGAGCGGGTGCGCCCCGACGCTGGTCTCCCCCGACAGCATCAGCGCGTCGGCGCCGTCGAGCACCGCGTTGGCGACGTCGGACACCTCGGCGCGGGTGGGGCGCGACGAGCTGAGCATCGACTCGAGCATCTGGGTCGCGACGATGACGGGCTTGGCGTAGTGGCGGGCCAGCGCGATGGCCCGCCGCTGCACGAGCGGCACGTCCTCGAGCGGCAGCTCCACCCCGAGGTCGCCGCGGGCGACCATGATGCCGTCGAACGCGCGGACGATGTCCTCGAGCCGGTCGACCGCCTGCGGCTTCTCGATCTTGGCGAGGACCGGGAGGTGGATGCCCTCCTCCGCCATCACCGCCCGGACCGTGTCGACGTCCTCGGGCCGGCGTACGAAGGACAGCGCGATCATGTCGGCCTGCAGGTGCAGGGCCCACCGGAGGTCGGCGACGTCCTTATCGGACACGGCCGGCACGCTGACCTCGACGCCGGGCAGGTTGATCCCCTTGTGGTCGGAGACCATCCCGCCCTCGACCACCCGGGTGAGCACCCGCTGTCCGTCCACGCCGACGCACTCGAGCCCGACCTTGCCGTCGTCGATCAGCAGCCGGTCGCCCGCCGCGACGTCGCCCGGCAACCCGTCGTACGTCGTGGACACCCGGTCCTCGTCGCCGTCGACGTGCTCGGTCGTGATGGTGAACTCGCGACCCGCTTCCAGCAGGACCGGGCCACCGGCGAAGGTGCCCAGCCGGATCTTCGGGCCCTGCAGGTCGACCAGCACGCCGACGCCGCGCCGGCTCTCGTCGGACGCCTTGCGGACCCGGAGGTAGGCCTGCTCGTGGTCGGACCGGCTGCCGTGGCTGAGGTTGAGCCGGGCGACGTCGAGCCCCGCGCCGACCAGCGCGTCGATCTGCGCCTCGCTGGAGGTCGCGGGCCCGAGGGTGCAGACGATCTTCGCGCGGCGCACGCCCAGAGCCTACGGTCCAGGACGTACGGCGGTCAGAACCGGTCGGTGACCTCGCCGCAGAACGCCTTGAGGTCGTCCGGCTTGCGGCTGGTGACCAGCACGTTCGGCCCGGCCTCGCAGACCACGACCTCCTCGTCCACCCAGTCGGCCCCGGCGTTGCGGAGGTCGGTCTGCAGGCTCGGCCACGAGGTGACGCGGCGGCCGCGGACGACACCGGCCTCGATAAGCAGCCACGGGGCGTGACAGATCGCGGCGACCGGCTTGCCCGCGTCGAAGAACGCCTTGGTGAAGGCCACGGCGTCCGGCTGGATGCGCAGGTAGTCGGGGTTGACCACGCCGCCGGGCAGCACCAACCCGTCGAAGGCGTCCGCGGACACCGCCCCGACGGTCTCGTCCACCGCGAAGCTGTCGGCCCTGTCCCGATGGTGGAAGCCCTGCACCGAGCCGGGGTCGGTCGACACCAGCCGCGGCGTCCCGCCGGCCTGCTCGACGGCCGTCCACGGCTCGGTCAGCTCGACCTGCTCGACCCCCTCGGGCGCCACCAGGAAAGCGACGGACTTGCCCTGCAATGTGCTCGCCATCAGCTGCTCACTCCTCTGTGTCGTCCGTTTGGGCCCTGCCCGGGCGAGCAGGGGTGAAACGCCGGAAGGGCCGGCCAGGGGGTGCGCCCCCACCCCCTGTGCTCTGCCCCACATTTCGTGGCAGAGCACAGCTCGGCCGAAGTGGCCCCGGCCCGGTCAGACCGTGAGCGGTCGCGCGGTCGGCGGGACCGAGACGGGCAACCTGGTCTCACCCTCGAGCCAGCGGTCCACGCCAGCCGCCGCCGACCGGCCCTCGGCGATCGCCCACACGATCAGCGACTGGCCGCGGCCCGCGTCGCCGGCCACGAAGACGCCCGGCACCGAGGACATGTACGCCGAGTCGCGGGCCACGTTGCCCCGCGCGTCCAGGTCGACCCCCAGCTGTTCGAGCAGCCCACCCTGCTCGGGACCGGTGAAGCCCATCGCGAGCAGGACGAGCTGGGCCGGGATCTCCCGCTCGGTCCCCTCCACCGGCCGGAACCGGCCGTCCACCATCTCGACCTCGACCAGCTCGAGGGCGCGCACCTGCCCCGAGTCGTCGGCGAGGAAGCGGGTCGTGCTCACCGCGTAGACCCGGTCGCCGCCCTCCTCGTGCGCGCCGGACGTCCGGTAGACCAGCGGCCAGGTCGGCCACGGCGTCGTGTCCGGCCGCTGCTCGGG
>JBOGDY010000425.1:0-2383 GCA_050742955.1 Actinomycetes bacterium
GCCCGCGTCGAACACCCGCTCCGCCCACATGCGCGTCAACGCCTTCTTGGTCTCGCCGAAGAAGTCGGTGCCGAGGACGCGCGTCAGGCCGTCGTCGAGCCAGATCGCGACGGCCGAGCCGTCGCCGATGCCAGGCACCCGCAGCCCGGGGGTGACCACCAGCGTCAGCTCGGGGGTGAACGACGGGTCGTCGACGGCCGGTGAGAACAACAGGTGCCGTTCCATCGCTGCCACCCGAGCCGCCCTCGACTCGACGACCAGCCGTACGGGCACGCGCAGCGGGCCGGGGGGACCGAGGTGCCCGTCCACCACGATCGCGCCTACCCGGGCCAGATGGTCGTCCTGCATGCGCGCCAGCAGGTCCGCCTCGTTCCGCGCGAGGGTGGCTCCCGGCAGCCGGAAGGGCACGTCGCAGACCCAGAACGTCGAGTTCCGCGCGCGGCCGGCGACCCTCGTGCGCACGTTCACGCTGCCGTGACGGGTGACCAGGGCGCCCGGCGCGGCGGCCGCCATCCGGTGCAGATCCTCCTGGGTGGGCTGCCCCGCGACCACGCGCGTGGGCTGCGGTGGTGCGGACGTGACCCTGCCCATCGCGACCCCTTCAGCCGCCCCCATATTGGGCGCTCGCCACGGCGGCTCCAACCCCTTTCGGGGAAACGGTCCGTCGGGGGCGGGCGCACCCCGGACAAACCGGGGCGATGTTTCCGGCCTCGAGCGGGTGAGCCGGGTCAGCCGCCAGTGGTGGTCAGCTCGGCCAGGAGCGCCTCCACCCGCGACCTGACCTGGTCGCGGATCCGGCGCACGGCGCCGATGTCGAGCCCCGACGGGTCGTCGAGCTCCCAGTCGAGGTAGCGCTTGCCCGGGAAGAACGGGCACTCGTCGCCACAGCCCATCGTGACGACGACGTCGCTGGCCTCCACCGCGTCGGCGGTCAGCACCTTGGGTGACTCGGCCGACAGGTCGACCCCCACCTCGCGCATCGCCTCGGCAACCACCGGGTTGACGTGGTCGGCCGGAGCGGTCCCGGCCGAGCGCACCTCGACCGTGTCTCCGGCGAGGTGGCTGAGGAAGCCGGCCGCCATCTGCGAGCGACCCGCGTTGTGCACGCACACGAAGAGCACGCTGGGCTTGCCGGACACGGTCACATCTTGAGGGGAAGGGTCATGACGGTTCAAGCGGGTGGCGTACGACGACGTCGTCCGCGCCTGCGGCCACGTCGGGGTAGAGGGCCACGGCGAGCCCCGCGCCCAGCGCGGCACCGGCGAGCTGGGCCACGACGAAGCCCGGTACGGACGACGGCGCGATGCCGGCGAAGGTGTCGGAGAACATGCGCCCGACCGTCACCGCAGGGTTGGCGAAGGACGTGCTGGACGTGAACCAGTAGGCCGCGCCGATGTAGGCCCCGACGGCAGCGGCCGTCGACGAGTTCCGGCCGCTGCGCGCGAGCGCCAGGACCAGCACGACCAGGCCCGCCGTCGCGACCACCTCCCCGAGCCACCGACCGCCGCCGGTGCGCTCGGTCCCGGCCAGCTCGACCGCGGGCAGCTCGAACATCAGGTTGGCCAGCATCGCGCCGGCGACGCCGCCCGCGACCTGGGCCAGGACGTACGCGGGAACCTCGCCCCCGGCCAGCCCCGCGCCGGCGCGTCGGCCCAGCGCCCAGTCCGCGAGGCTGATCACAGGGTTGAGGTGGGCGCCCGAGACCGGGCCGCACAGCAGGATGAGCACTCCGAGCCCGAGCGCGGTCACGAGACTGTTCTCGAGCAGCTGCAGGCCGGCATCACCAGGGCTGAGTCGCTCGGCCGCGATCCCCGACCCCACCACGACGGTGACGAGCAGCCCGGTGCCCACGCCCTCGGCCAGCACGCGACGATGGAGCGCAGCCGGCGGCAGGGAACGTCCAGGCACGACGCGCACCAGACACCACCCGACCGCCGCAGGTCAAGCGAACGCCAGGCAAACGCACCTGGTTGTCCGTCCACTTTTTCTATCGGCATACTGGTGTTCATGGCTTCGGAGCACACCACCCGGGACGTGGTTCCCTTCTGGTCGGCCGTGCGCGCGTGGTTCGGCATCTCGCTGCAGACGTTCGGCGGCCCCGCCGGGCAGATCGCGGTCATGCAGCGGACCCTGGTGGACGAGAAGCGCTGGATCGGCCAGGGCCGCTTCCTGCACGCCCTCAACTTCTGCATGCTGCTGCCGGGTCCCGAGGCCCAGCAGCTGGCCACCTATGTCGGCTGGCTGCTCAACGGCGTACGCGGGGGGCTCGTCGCGGGCATCCTGTTCGTGCTGCCGGGGGCGGTGGCCATCCTGGCGCTGTCGGCCGTCTACGTCGAGTTCGGCTCGGCCACGCTGGTCGAGGCCACGTTCGCCGGCCTGGCCC
>JBOGDY010000426.1:0-2381 GCA_050742955.1 Actinomycetes bacterium
CACCGACGCGTCGCTGATGCCGCACGGCACGATGCGGTCGAACCACGTCAGGTCGCAGTCGCAGTTGAGGGCGAAGCCGTGCATCGTGACACCCCGCGAGACCCGGATGCCGATGGCCCCGACCTTGCGGTCCTGCGCGCCGTCGCGGCCCGGCACCCACACCCCGGATCTCCCGTCGACGCGGGCGGCCTCCACGCCGAGGTCGGCGCAGGTGAGGATCAACGCCTCCTCGACCCGGCGGACGTGGCCCACGACGTCGACCGGCTCGCCCAGCCGGACGATCGGGTAGCCCACGAGCTGCCCGGGACCGTGCCAGGTGATCTTGCCGCCGCGGTCGACGTCGATGACGGGAGTGCCGTCCTGCGGGCGGTCGAACGGCGAGGTGCGCTTTCCCGCGGTGTAGACCGGCGGATGCTCCAGCAGGAGCACCGTGTCGGGGACCTCGCCGGCCGCGACGGAGGCGTGCACCCGGCGCTGCTCGGCCCACGCCTCGTCGTACGGCACGAGCCCGGCATGGACGAACGCCAGGTCGCTCACGGCTTCAGCCTACGCTGACCCGCATGGCCGACGACGACCTGCGAGTGGGGCTTGTCGGCTACGGCATGGCCGGCCGCGACATCCACGGGCCGCTGCTGCGCGCGACCGAGGGGCTGTGGGTCACCCACGTCGTCACCGCGAACGAGGCGCGGGCCCGGGCCGCGTCGCAGGAGATGACGGGTGCCCGCGTCGTGTCGGCGTACGACGAGCTGCCCGCAGACCTCGACCTCGTGGTGCTGGCATCGCCCAACCATGTGCACGTCGAGCAGGCGCGGGCGGCCGTCGAGCGCGGGATCGCGGTGGTGGTCGACAAGCCGTTGGCGACCAGCCTCACCGACGCGCAGGACCTGGTCGACCTGGCGAGCCGGCTGCGGGTGCCGCTGACTGTCTTCCAGAACCGGCGGTGGGACTCCGAGCACCTCACGGTCAGACGCCTGGTGGCCGAGCGTCGGCTGGGGGACGTGGTCCGCTACGAAGCCCGCTACGAGCGCTGGCGGCCGGTGCCCAAGACCCGGTGGCGGGAGAACCTGAGCACCGACGAGGGCGGCGGGCTGCTGCACGACCTGCAGTCACACCTCGTGGACAGTGCGGTCGACCTGTTCGGCCCGGTGGTGTCGGTCTACGCCGAGCTCGCCGCGCTGTCGACCCGCGGCGACGACGTGACGTTCCTGGCGCTCGAGCACCGGTCGGGAGTGCGCAGTCACCTCGGCGCCACATCGCTGGCGGGCGCTCCGGGCCCCAGCACCCGGCTGCTCGGCCGAGCGGGCGCCTACGTCGTCGCCAACGTGGGCGACGAGTGGTCACCGCACACCGACTGGGCCGACCGCGACGACGGGCATCGGGGGTGGCTGGTGCACGGTGAGGAGCGACATCCCGTACGCCGGGAGGCGGGCGGCTGGGACGACTTCTACCGTGCCGTCCTCGCCATGGTCCGCGACGGTGCGCCGCCGCCCGTCGACCCGCGCGACGCCGTGCACGTCGTCGAGGTGCTCGACGCGGCCCGGCGCAGCGCCCGCCAGGGCTCGACCGCCCGCCTCGGATAGGTCGCTCTTCGTCCCTGTGGACAAGTCAGCTGCCGGCGCAGGTGAATCCGCGAGGGTTGGGTCATGACCGGCTTCACCGTGGCGGGCTTCGACGTGGTCGAGCTGCTGGGTTACGGCGCCACCGGCGAGGTGTGGCTCGCGCGGGAGCAGGCCACCGGCGAGCCGGTGGCACTCAAGAGGCTGCGCGCCCACCGTGACCTGGCGTCCCGCGACCGGATGCGGCGCGAGGCGGCGGTCCTCGCGGGCGTCGCTCACCCCCACGTCGTGCGGCTGCGGACCGTCCTCAGCGCCGGCGACGACCTGGTGCTGGTCCTCGACCACGCCCCCGGTGGCAGCCTGGCGGGCCTGCTCGCCACCCGAGCACGGCTCGGGCCGGGGGAGGTCGTCACGCTCGCCGCCCCGCTCGCACAGGCGCTGGCCGCGGTCCACGCCCAGGGCGTCGTCCACGGCGACGTGACTCCCGCAAACGTGCTCTTCGCCGCGGACGGCCGCCCCCTGCTCAGCGACCTCGGCGTCGCGCGGCTGGCGGGCGAGCCGGCGGGGGAGCCCGAGATGACGAGCGGCTACGCCGACCCGTCCGTGCTCGGCGGGGCCACTCCGTCGCCGTCCTCCGACGTCTACGGCCTGGCCGCCGTCTGCTACGTCGCGCTGACCGGGCAGCCGCCCACCACGGACCGGTCTCGACCGCCCGGCCCGGTCCCGGAGGCACCCCGGGCCCTGGTCGCGGCGGTCGAGGCCGGCCTCGACCCGGATCCGGGCCGTCGTCCCAGCGCCGCCGGGTTCGCCGGCGCGGTCTTCGAC
>JBOGDY010000427.1:0-2373 GCA_050742955.1 Actinomycetes bacterium
TTGCCCTCGGTGAAGTCGTACACGTACTTCGACACGGCCAGCACCCTTCGCGTGATCATGGTCGACCCGGTCCCGCACTGTGAGCCTGCGCTGGCGAGCCTACCCAGGGCCCGCCGGGGCGACGCCGGACGCACCGAGGACGGCGGACAGCCGCGCGTCAGGCGGTTGGGCGGCCCCGTCAGCCATCCGGCCGCCCCCGCACGGGGGTGGACGGGTAGCCGGTGTCGAAGTGCATGTAGTCGGGCACCTCGATGTTCTGCCAGATCCAGCCCTCGTCCCGGAACGCCCGCCACACGAGGCCACCCTTGACGATGACCCCCTTGCCTGGCCGGCGCGCCTTGTACCGCGCGCTGGGCGACCAGCACCGGCAGCGCGGGTCCTTCCAGGGGTTCTCGAGCGGGTTGATGTCGATCGCGCGGCCGTGCGCGTGCGGCGACTTCATCGGCGGGGCGTTGATCTGCGAGTGACGGCGGCAGTTGTAGGCGGCGGTGTTGTCGGCGCGCAGGCTCGCGTCGCTGTCCCCGTCGTAGGCCTCCACCGGCCGCATCCGGCGGATCGGGAACCGCGCGTCGAACAACCGCGTGAAGATCCGCGCGAGGCTCGGCGCCACGTCGGCGTTGGCGACGAGGACACCGCGCCGGACCTCGCCGGAGAAGTCCACGTAGTTGACCTCGACGCGGCGCAGCTGCTCGCGCCTGACGGGGCACCCCCGGCGCCACATCCCCGCGGCAACCATGCGATCCCACTGCGCGACCGGGACCGTGCGGATGGCCGCAGCGGCCTCGGTCGGCGCCGGTGAGGTCGCGGTGGGGCTCTGGGACCCAGGTGCAGCGGAGGTCTGGCCGGGGGTCGGCCGACCCGGCGATGTCGACGTCGACGATCCCGTGGAGCCCTGGCCCGCCGTGCATCCGGCGAGCAGCAGCGCGGACGTCAGGAGCAGCGACCAGGCTCGACCGAAGGTCGGTGAGCGCATCAGCGACCGGGGCGCCTTGCCTCGGGTGAGGGGACCGGACGCTCATAGGTGGCCAGTCGCATCCCGTCCGGCGTGCTGCGCTCACCCTTGGCGTGCCAGCCGCGCTCCGCGTAGTAGGAGCCCGCGCCGTCGTGGCCCGCAGCGGTCACCAGGCTGATGCGGGCGCACCCGGCCGCGGCGGCGTCCTCCACGAAGCGTTCGACCAGGGCGGCACCGATGCCCCGGGAGCGCGCCCCCTCGGCGACGACGACGTGGGCCAGGACCGCCGGCCGCTCCGCGACCGCGACAGGCGCCGCCGGGGGCGTCCGGCGACCGACCCACATCTTGCGGGTGTAGAGGCGCCCGCGGGTACGGACGAAGTGCAGGGCGAGGCGGGGCCGCACCAGCAGGCTGAGCGCGGCCCGCACCACGAGCACCCGACCGTGGTTCCGGAGGACGTGCTGGCGGTGTGCCACCGGGTGGGTGACACCGACCAGGAAGCCGACCGGTCGCCCCGCGACGTCGACGGTGTAGGCGTGCGCGTGGCGGCCGGTCAGGAAGGGCCGGTAGTACTCGGCCAGGAAGGCCGGGCCGAGGCGGGCGAAGAACCCGTCCGGGAAGTGGTGGAGATGCTGCGTGGCGACGAACGGCAGGTCAGCCGGCGTCATCCGGCGCAGCCGCGCGTCGCCCGCCGGCAGGCGGGCGTCGTTGGTTGGCCGGCCGTGGGGCAAGGGATCACGGAGGTCGATCACTCGCACCGCGGCGGCTCGGGGTTGGGGGTCCACCACCTGCAATGTACTAAATGTCCGGGCTGCCGAGGTAATCCGACCCGCCGAGGTAACCCGTGGCCACCATCGTGACGAACTGGTGGACCGCGTCCTCGGCCGGGGCCAGCGGTCCCGGCCGGAAGTGAGGCGAGCCCAGCCCGCGCTGCACGGACTCGCACGCCGCCCAGTCCTGCCGGTTGGTGCGGTCCCAGAAGTCCACGGCGTAGGCGGGGTCGACCCCGGCGTCCGGGAACAGCCACTCGCACTCGATGCGGGTCCGGTCAGGCGCGACCGGCGTCATCCGGTGGGTCATCACGTAGTCGGGGTGCAGCGACAGCAGCAGGTTGGGGAACAGGCCGAGGTAGCGCACCACTCGCGGGTCGACGTCCTCGATGGGCCGACCGAGGCTGCGGCCGTCCAGCGACATGGTCTCCGCTGCGTCCCGAAGGTCCATCGACCCGCCGACCCAGGCCCCCGGCAGGTCGTAGTTGGCACCGCTGGTCGGCGGGCTCACCTGGCACAGCTCCGGGTGGATCAGCGGGCAGTGGTAGCACTCGTGGTAGTTCTCGGTCACGACCTTCCAGTTGGCAGCGACGACGTAGTCGTGGGCGGCCAGCCGGACCAGCCGTTCCGGCCGATAGGGCGCCACCAGGT
>JBOGDY010000428.1:0-2369 GCA_050742955.1 Actinomycetes bacterium
CCCACGAGTCCTCTCCGAACGCCTCGGCCTGTCCACCGCGGGTCCCCAGCAGCAGGGGCTGCCCGTCCGGGCCCTTCGCGAGCCCGCTGGTCGGGTCGTACCCGGTGAGGTACGGCGACGAAACTGCCGCGTCCGCTGTGTCCGCATTCGCCCCGCCCGGAACGGCCTTCGCGGACCCCGACCCAGGACGGGGCCCGTTCTGCGCGCCCCGCACGTTCGTCTCCCGGTCGGGCGGGTCGCAGCGCGCCTGGGTGTATGCGGGGATGTCGGATGTCTCCGACGGTAGCCGCCACTTGCTGGTGGGCAGGTATCCGTCCGTGCACGGGTGCGGGTCGCTGTGCAGCACCAGGCCGAAGTGTGAGGTGCCGTCCCCGGGCACGACCGTGTAGCCGCCGGCGACGTTGAGCGGGTAGGTCACCAGCGCTTGTTCCACCCCGTCGAGGCGGGCCACGGTGACCTGGCCGGTGGTGAGCAGGTTGGCCAGCAGGGCCGCGATCGAGGCCTTGTTGTCGGTGAACAGCCGGTCGAGCTCCTGCGAGGCGACCACGCCGTTGTCGAGGATCTTCCGCAGGTCGCCGTCGCTGGTGCGTAGCGTGTCGCTGAAGTCGGCGAGGTCGGCCGCGAAGCTCTTGATCGCCGACCCGGACTCGCGCTGGGTGGCCAGGACGGTCTGGCCGTCGTCGATCAACCGCTTGGTCTCCGGCAGGGCCTTGATGGCCCCGGCGGTGAGGGCGTCGCCCGAGTCGATCAGCCGCTGCAGGTCGCGGCCGGTGCCGGCGAACGCCTTGCCCAGCTCGTCGATGACGATGGCGAGGTCCTCCTGGTCCACCGACCGGACCAGGCGGTCCAGGTTGAGCAGCAGCGTCTCGGTCGGCAGCGGCGTGTCGGTGTCCTCGGTCTTGATCTTGCTGCCGTCCGCCAGGAGCGGGCCGCCGTCGCTGCGGGGCTGCAGGTCGACGTACTGCTCCCCCACCGCGGAGCGGTTCTCCACCACCGCGACAGTGTCGGCGGGCACCTCGGTGCCCTCCTCGAGCCGCAGGTCGACGTGGACACCGTCCTCGGCCAGCCGCAGGCGGTCCACCCGCCCCACGCTCACACCGCGGTAGGTGACCTCGGCGTTCTCGAAGATGCCACCGGACTCGGCAAGGTCGGCGGTCACGACGAAGCTGTTCCCGAGCAGCTTGTCTCCCAGCCCCACGTAGCGGGCGCTGACGTAGCTCACGCCGATCACGGTGAGCAGCAGGAAGGCGACCAGCTGCAGCTTGGTGCTCCTGGCGATCATGCGTAGCCCCCCGTCATGAGGGCGGCGAGGTTCATGTCGTAGGCACCCGAGCCCGATGCGGGGGCACTCAGGCCGGGCAGGCCCGTCGGCAGGTCGGTCGGCAGGTCCCCGGGTGGCGCGCCGGTCGGCAGTCCGCTCGGCAGGTCCGTGGGCAGGTCGGTGGGCAGCGGGTTCGGCTGGGCCCTCGGCGGACCGCCGCCGTGACCCCGGTTGGCCAGGATCGTGCGCAGGTCGAGGTCCGCGGTGATCCGCAGGTTGGTGTAGTCGCCCTTGACCGCGTCGGCGGACGCACGCGGGAACGGGTAGGTGAACAGCATCTCCAGGGCCCTGGGCAGGTTGGCGCCCGCCTCGGAGAGCCTGGTCAGCGTCGGCGCCAGCGCCTCGAGGTTGGCGACCGTGTCGGCCTTGGACCGGCGGATCACCCGGGTCCCGACCGCGCCCAGGTCCGAGAGCGCGGTCAGCATGGCCGTCAGCTCCTCACGCTGGTCGGCGAGCACCTTCAGGCCCGGCCCGAGGTTCTCGATGGCCACGGCGATGTCGCCCCGCTGCGCCGCCAGCCGCGAGCTGAGCCGATCCAGCCCGTCGATGGCCCGCACGATCTCGGTCTTGTGCTCGTCGAGCTCGCCGAGGAAGGTGTCGAGGCCGGCGATCACGCTCTTGATGTCGCCCTCCCGGCCCTGCATCGCCCTGGTCAGCTCGACGTTGATCGTCTTGAGCTGGGCGACGCCGCCCCCGTTGAGCAGCAGGGACAGGGCGGAGAACACCTCCTCGATCTCGGGGTTACGGCCCGAGCGGGCCAGCGGGATGGTGTCGTCGTCGCCGAGCCGCCCGACGCCGGGCTGGCCCGTCGGCGGGGGCGACAGCGAGACGAACTTCTCGCCGAGCAGGCTGGTCTGGCGCAGCTCGGCGACGGCGTTGTCGGGCAGCTCGACCGAGTCGAGCAGGCGCAGGCGCACCCGGGCGTGCCAGCCGTCCAGCTCGACCTTCTCGACGGCGCCGACGGTGACGTCGTTGACCTTGACCGCCGACTGCGGGACCAGGTCCAGGACGTCGCGGAACTCGACCGTCACGCGGTAGACGTCGTCGC
>JBOGDY010000429.1:0-2363 GCA_050742955.1 Actinomycetes bacterium
GCGGTGACCCGCGCCTGCTCGACGTATCCGAGGGCGAGCGTGGACCAGGCGCGTCGGTCCTCGGGCCGGGCCCGTAGCCGGCGCTGGAGGGTGCCGATCGCGCCGGCGAGGTCGGACGAGCCAAGCCGCTCGAGGGCGGCCGGCTCCACCGGTCCGGGGCGGGCGGTGTCCTCGGCCGGGCCGCCCAGCGCCACGGCGGCGGCCAGCGTCATGACCGCGCTGAGGGCGACGACGACCAGCGTCAGGCGGGTCGTCCTCAGGAGCCGTCGCATCCGGGCCGTCCTTGTCTGGTCGGGGTCGTGGAGCGGGTGACCCGCCCGGCTGCGTTCCGCACGCAGCCGGGCGGGCGCCCACCGGTCAGGCGGTTGCGACCGGAGGCCGTCGGGTCCACCGGCCGACGGTCGCGCCGGCGAGCAGCACCAGCAGCCCCCCGCCGATCAGCGCGATCGGCATGGCGGGCAGCCCGTCACCGGCCGGGCTGTCCGGAGCCTTGCCGCCGGTCAGGGCGGTGAAGCCCTTGTTGACGGTGCCGGGGCGTGGCTTCGACCCGGAGTGCGGCTGCGCCACGTACGGGAAGCTCTTGTCGAACTTCTTGTCGTTGACGTTGACCGCGTCGCCCAGGTCGTTCGGCGAGCCGACGAGCTCGCCCTCGACCACCTGCAGGGCGATGTCCACGACGTCGTCGGACAGGCGGCGGCCGTTGGGGAAGCCACCGGTGTCTCCTGCCAGCACGCCGAGCCTCGCGGGCTTGCTGGTCGGCTTGATCGACGTGTTCAGCCGGAGCTGCTCGCTCGGGGTCACCTTCGCCGGCTTGTTGAGGCCCTTGACGCCCGTGAGGAACACCGACACGAGGTCGTCACGGGGCGTCTTCGGAGCCTTGATCCCGTAGATCGCCTCGATGATCTTCGGCAGCTCGGGGTTGGTGACCAGCCCGGCGGCCGCGCCGTCGTCGGTCGGGTCGGAGGCGTTGAACGCGTCCTTGATCCGGTATGGGACGACCACCTCGTTGACCAGCGGGCTGCCGAGCCGGGACACCTGGCTGTAGCCGCCGTTCGCATTGCGCCGCTCGGTCGTGCTCCACACGCCGATGACCGGGTCGCCGTCGGTGACCTTCGCCGTCGGGACCTGCAGGGCGATGGTGTTCACGTTGAACCCGGCCAGCGTGTCGTGCCCGACCTCGGACAGGTCCCCGCCGTAGACCAGGTCGAACACGCGCAGGTCGAGGAAGAACGGGTCGTCGGACTGCCCGGTGAACGACTTGACCCCGCCGCGGCCGGTCGCGATCCCGGCCTTGAAGAGGTCACCGTAGTTCGGCATCGAGGCTCCGCCGACCCGCGACGGCACCACGACCGCGTCGTCGATCAGCGTGGTGCTGCCGGTGGCGGCGCCGGAGTTGTTGTAGGTGATCGCCTTGAGGTCGTAGGTCTGCCGGAACAGCAGGTTCCGGTCGCCCAGCGATGTGACCGGCCCGTTGTTGTACAGGAACGTGCCGTTGCCGGTGAAGCTGTCCGCCGGACCCGGGGTCCGGTCGTTCTTGAACACCCAGCGGTAGGTGATGTCCGGCCGCGCGTCGCCGTCGTTGTCGACGTGGATGTCGTAGCGGGCGTCGGTCGCCCACGGGTAGAAGTTCGGGCCTCCGGCCGGCTCCTCGAACGGGATCCACGACCCGATCAGGGTGACGGTGTCCGGCTTGTCGGGGCTCACGAACGCGTAGGTGTCCGTGTTGTCGTACTCGGGCAGTCCCGAGATCGCGGGCGCCTCGCGGTGGCTGGATGCGGTCGCCCCGCCGGGCGCCAGCCCGGCGATGCCGCCGCCGACGAGCAGTGTGCCCACTCCGAGCAGCGCGACGGCGCGTCTTCGAGCGGGTCGTCTCGATCGAGACATGGTTCCTCCCGGGGGTGAGGGCTGTGACGGACGTCACATGTGATGCCGGGCCTGCTTCGGGGCGGGGGACGTCACCGGATTGGCCCAGTCCGCGAGGTCGGCCGCAACGTCCGGGTTCGTCCCGTCCTAGGCTCCGGGGCGTGGTCCCCGTCCCGTTGCCGTCGCCCGGAACCCGGTGGCGGTGTGGCGCCTGCGGGAACCTCACCCGGTTCGACGTGACCCGGCGTACACGGACGCGGGAGTACGTCCACCTCGACCTCGCCGGCGACCCCAGCGTCGAGGAGCGGGAGGTGCTCGACGACGTCGTCGAGCAGGTGCGCTGCCGTTGGTGCGACGGCGTGGACACGGTCGAACTGGTGCCGCGGCCCGAGCCGGGCGATGCGGGCGGCGGCTGATGGCCGGACCCCTGGACGGCGTGCGGGTGCTCGACCTGTCCCGGCTGCTGCCCGGCGGCTTCGCCACGATGGTGCTGGCCGACC
>JBOGDY010000430.1:0-2356 GCA_050742955.1 Actinomycetes bacterium
GACGCAGCGACGGCAGCTCGCCGGCCGCGTGCCGGCGGCGCAGCTCGAACAGCTCGCTCGGCGAGATCGGCATCCGGGTGATCGGGAAGCCCTCCGCGTCCTCGATCGCGGCAGCGAACACGGCCGCAGACGGGATCACCCCCGCCTCGCCCGCGCCCTTGATGCCGAGCGGATTCAGCGGCGAGGGCGTCTCCAGGTGGTCGATCTCGATGGTCGGGATCTCCGACGCATAGGGCATCAGGAAGTCCATGAAGGACGCGTTGAGCAGCTGCCCGTTCTCGTCGTACTCCATCCGCTCGTAGAGCGCCCCGCCCACACCCTGCGCGACGCCTCCATGCACCTGCCCCTCGACGATCATCGGGTTGATCAGCGGCCCGCAGTCGTGCACGACGCAGTAGCGCAGCACCGCGATCTCGGCCGTGTCCGGGTCGGTCTCGACGACCACCGCGTGCATGCCGTTGGCGAACGTCGACCGCATCGGTGAGTAGTAGCCGGTCCCCTCGAGCCCGGGCTCGTCGTCATCGGGGACCGGCGGCCCGGAGGCGTCGCCGACAGCGAACTGCGTCGCGGCCTTGGACGCCTCGTCGAAGGCGTAGCGCAACGGGTTCGACAGCACCGCGACCGTCGCCAACGGGATCGACGCACCGGGCGAGCCCTTCACCTGCACCACCCCGTCGACGATCTCCAGGTCCCCCGGATCGGCCTCGAGGGCGTCGCCGGCGATGCGCAGCGCCTTGGCCCGCACCTTGCGCGAGGCCAGCGCGATCGCGTTGCCGCTCATCACCGCCGCGCGTGAAGCGAACGTGCCGACCGCGTAGCCGAAGCGCCTGGTGTCCCCGGTGGTGACCTCGACGTCGCCGAGCGGCACCCCCATCTCGTCGGCGGCGATCTGCGCGAACGAGGTGAAGTGCCCCTGACCCTGCGTCGTCAGCCCGGTCGCGACCTTCACCTTCCCCGACGACTCGACCACGACGTGCGCGCCCTCGTAGGGCCCGACCCCCGTGCCCTCGACGTAGCACGCGAGCCCGACCCCGACCTTGCGGCCGGCCGCGCGTGCCTCCGCGGCCTCGGCCAGCGCCGCGTCCCAGCCCACGAGCTTGACCAGCTTGTCCAGCGATGCCGGGAAGTCGCCCGAGTCGTAGATCAGCGGCCGGCCGTCCTGGAAGGTCAGGTGATGGTCATAGGGCATCTCGTCGGGGGTGATGAAGTTGCGCCGGCGCAGTTCGGCCCGGTCGAGCCCTAGATGGTCGGCGATGGCGTCCATCGTGCGCTCCATCGCGTAGACGCCCTGCGGGCGGCCGGCGCCGCGGTAGGGCGTGACGATGACCGTGTTGGTGTAGAGCGACCACCACTCGCAGCGGTAGGCGCCCGGCTTGTAGGGCCCGAGCAGCTGGGTCGAGGTGATGATGGGGACGATCACGCCGTACGGCGTGTAGGCGCCGTTGTCGTGCCAGAACCGGACGTCGAGCGCGAGCAGTCGACCCTCCTCGTCGAACCCGACCGTCACGTGCTGGAGCTGACCGCGCTCGTGCGCCGAGGAGACGAAGTGCTCACGGCGGTCCTCGACCCACTTGACCTCACGGTCGAGCTCGCGGGCCGCCCACGGCACCAGCACCTCCTCCGGCCAGGGATGCACGATCTTGACCCCGAAGCCGCCCCCGATCATCGGCGCGATGCAGTCGACCTTGCTCGGCGGCAGGCCGAGCCGGGCGGCCACGGCGGCCCGCACGCTGGTGGAGGTCTGGGTGGAGGAGTAGACGCGCATCGAGCCGTCGGCGGCGTCCCACCGGGCATAGACGCCCTTACCCTCCATCGGCATCGAGGCGCTGCGCTCCACCTCGAGGTCGAGGTCGAGGGTGTGCGGGGCGGCGGCCAGCGCGGCGTCCACGTCGCCGACCTCCACCCGCGAGTGCGCGGCGACGTTGTCCGGCACGTCGTCGTGCACCGTGCGCTCGGCCCGGCGCGCCGCGTCGACTCCCACCACCGGGGGCAGGAAGTCGTAGGTGACGTGGACGCGCTCGGCGGCGTCCTCGGCGACGTAGCGGTCGACGGCGACCACCATGACGATGGGCTCGCCGACGTGGTTGACCTCGTCGCGGGCGAGCGGGTAGCCGGTGCGCGGCGCGTGCAGCGACGGGTGCGGGATCAGCAGCGGCAGCGGCTCGGCGACGGCGGACTCGCCGGCGGCGTCGGAGGCGGCCAGGTCGTCGTAGGTGTAGATCGCGACCAGGCCCGGTACGTCGATGGCGCCGGCCACATCGATGTCGGTGACGCGGGCGTGCGCGTGCGGGCTGCGGACGAAGGCGACCCCGAGCGCCTGGTGGCCGAGGTCGTCGAGGTAGTGCCCGCCACCGGT
>JBOGDY010000431.1:0-2336 GCA_050742955.1 Actinomycetes bacterium
GCCTCAGTGCGCGCAGGTTCGGCGGGCACCGACCCGGCAGGCGCCGACTCGGCGGGCGGCGACCCGACGCGGGCGGACTCCGCCGGGGCCGGCTCGGGAGTCGCTGGCACGGTGGCGGCAGGTCGGGGGTCGGAGACGGCAGGGGCCTCGGCGCGGGCTGGCGCGGCGATCGAGAGGCGGCGCTCGAGCCGGTCGAGCCGGGCCGCCAGCCCCCGCTCGTCGTCGTCCGTGGAAGGCAGCAGCACCCGCGCGCAGATCAGCTCGAGCTGCAGCCGCGGCGCCGTCGCGCCACGCATCTCGGTCAGTCCGGTATTGACGATGTCGGCGGCGCGGGAGAGCTGAGCCGCACCGAAGTGGGCGGCTTGCTGGCGCATCCGCTCCACCTCGTCGGCCGGGTGCTCGCCCAGGATGCCGGCGGCCGCGTCGGGCACCGCGTCGACGATGATCAGGTCGCGCAGCCGCTCGAGGAGGTCGTCGGCGAAGCGCTTCGGGTCGTGGCCGCCCTCGACGACCCGCTCGACGATGGAGAACACCGCCGCGCCGTCGCCCGCCGCCAGGGCGTCGACCGTGTCGTCGAGGAGGGTGGCGTCGGTGTAGCCGAGCAGCGCCACGGCCAACCCATAGGTGAGGCCGTCGTCACCCGCCCCGGCCACCAGCTGGTCGAGCACGCTCAGCGAGTCGCGGACGGAGCCGCGACCGGCCCGGACCACCAGGGCGAGCACGGCCTTGTCGACGGAGACGCCCTCCTGCTCGCAGACGCCGGCCAGGTGGGCCTGCAGCTCGGTCGGCGGAACCAGCCGGAAGGGGTAGTGGTGGGTGCGCGAGCGGATCGTCGCGATGACCTTGTCGGGCTCGGTCGTGGCGAACACGAACTTCACGTGCTCGGGCGGCTCCTCGACCAGCTTGAGCAGGGCGTTGAAGCCTTCACGCGAGACCATGTGGGCCTCGTCGATGATGTAGATCTTGTAGCGGGACGACGCCGGCGAGTAGAACGCCCGCTCGCGCAGGTCGCGGGCGTCGTCGACGCCACCGTGGCTGGCGGCGTCGATCTCGATGACGTCGAGGCTGCCCGGCCCGCCCCGCGCGAGGTCCTGGCAGGACTGGCACGTCCCGCAGGGCGTCGGCGACGGACCCTTCTCGCAGTTCAGGCAGCGGGCCAGGATGCGGGCACTGGTGGTCTTGCCGCAGCCGCGCGGGCCGCTGAACAGGTAGGCGTGGTGGATGCGGTCGTTGCGCAGCGCCTGCTGGAGCGGCTGGGTGACATGCGCCTGCCCGATGACGTCGGTAAACGTCTCGGGGCGGTATCGGCGGTAGAGCGCTTGCTGCACGCAGAGACCCTAACGCCGTACGCCGACACCCCACCGCGCCCGTCCCCCGGGACGAGAAGGACCCCCCGCACACCCGCCAGGGCCCACCTACCCTTGCTGCCTTCCGGCCCTGGGGGAGTTCAGCGGGATGACGCCGCACGAGGGGTCGGCCACCGAGTCTAACGCGGGTGGTCGCGGCATCGCGCGGGGTCAGCCACTGGGTGTCACGCACCGGCGGCCGCGCGGTCCGGTCGGGAGCCGAGCACTCCGAGGCGCTCCGGTATTCTCGCCGGCGGAGGATTCGCCTAGTGGCCTAGGGCGCACGCTTGGAAAGCGTGTTGGGGGCAACCCCTCGCGAGTTCGAATCTCGCATCCTCCGCAGTCCGCACCACCGTCGTACGACGAGGGCGCCGCGACCCCGATGGTCGCGGCGCCGATCCTCGTCACAACAGGCTCAGCGCCGGCGACGCCGCCGGGAGGTGCCGAAGATGCTGCGGGCGATCTCCCGACCGAGGACAGCGGCCGCCGAGCGGGCGAACTGCCGCGCGGCCGGCGACCGCACCGCCTTCTCGATCGCCGACTCCTCGTCGCCCGTCCGGTGGGGCGACGACTCGGCGCGCGGCGCGCGCCGCCGGTCCGGCCTCTCCCCGGTGTCCGGTGGTGCAGGAGGTGCGGGTGCGAGCCGCGCCGCAAGCCGTTCGTACGCCGAGTCGCGGTCGACCGCCCGGGCGTACTCAGCCTGGAGCGGGGAGGCGTCGACGATCTCGGCGACCCGTGTCGGGTCGGTGGGCGCCATCAGGGCCTGCGGCGCGCGCAGCCGGGTCCAGGCAACGGGGGTGGGGGCACCCCGGTCGGACAACACGGTGATGACGGCCTCGCCGATGCCCAGCTGGGTGAGCAGCTGCCCGAGGTCGTACGGCGAGTGCGGGAAGGTCGAAACCGTCGCTTTCAGAGCCTTCGCATCCTCGGGGGTGAACGCCCGCAGTGCGTGCTGCACCCTGTTGCCGAGCTGCCCGAGCACGTCGGACG
>JBOGDY010000432.1:0-2326 GCA_050742955.1 Actinomycetes bacterium
GTGCTGCAGGGCACCACCGCGTGGCACCTGCTGCGCACCAGCGCCCGCCTGGAACCGGGCGAGACCGTGGTCGTGCACGCCGCAGCCGGCGGGGTCGGCAGCATGGCCGTGCAGCTGGCCCGCGAGCTCGGCGCCCGGCGGATCATCGCGACCGCGTCCACGCCGGACAAGCGCGACCTGGCGCGCGACCTCGGTGCCGACGTCGCGCTCGACCCGGAGACCGACAACCTGGCGGCGGCTCTCGTCGAGGCCAACGAGGGCAGGCAGGTGGACATCGTGCTGGAGATGACCGGCGGAGCGGTGTTCGACGCCTCGCTGGCTGCCCTGGCGCCGTTCGGCCGGGTGGCCATCTTCGGGATGGCCTCGCGGGTGTCACCCAGCTCTCTGCGTCCGGGCGACCTGATGCGCACCAGCCGCGCGGTCGTCGGCTTCTGGCTCATGCATGCGCTCGCCCTGCCCGGTGGCCTGCGCCCGGCCATGGAGGAGCTCGTCGACCTGCATGTGGGCGGCCGGCTGCACGCGGTCGCCGGCGGCAGCTATCCCCTGTCCGAGGCGCGGCGGGCCCATGAGGACCTCCGGTCGCGCCGCACGCACGGCAAGCTCGTCCTCGACCCCCGGAAATGACGGAGACGCCTGTGGCCGCATCGATCGACGACGCCTTCACCGACCTCCCCCTGCACCGGCTGGCCGACGCCGCGCTGACACGGGCCCGCGAGCTCGGCGTCGACCACGCCGACTTCCGGCTGGAGCGGGTGCGTGACGAGCATCTTGCCGTGCACGACGCCCGGCTCGAGGGGACGATGGACAGGGAGGACCTCGGCTTCGCGGTGCGCGTGGTGCACGACGGGTCGTGGGGCTTCGCGGCGGCGGTCGACCTCACGCCCGAGGCCGCTGTCACGGTCGCCGAGCAGGCCGTCGAGGTGGCCCGCGTGAGCCGGCCTCTGTCGACCTCCCGGGTCGAGCTCGCCGGGGAGCCAGCCCACGGCGACGTCACGTGGGTGTCCGCCTACGACGTGGACCCTTTCGAGGTTCCCGACCACGAGAAGGTCTCGCTGCTGGCCGACTGGAGCAGCGGGCTGCTGGCCCATGACCAGGTGCACCACACGACGGCGACCCTGCACGGCGTACGGGAGAACAAGTTCTTCGCCGACCTCGCCGGGACCACCACGACCCAGCAGCGGGTCCGGGTCAACTGCCAGCTCGAGGCGGTGGGCATCGACAAGGAGACCGGGCGGTTCGACACGATGCGCACGCTCGCGCCGCCGGTGGGGCGCGGGTGGGAGTGGCTGACCGGCACGGGGTGGGACTGGGACGGCGAGCTGTCCGAGCTGCCGGACCTGCTGGCCGAGAAGCTGCGGGCCCCCTCGGTCGAGGCCGGCGACTACGACCTGCTCGTCGACCCGTCGAACCTGTGGCTGACCATCCACGAGTCCGTCGGGCACGCGACCGAGCTCGACCGGGCCCTGGGCTACGAGGCCAACTACGCGGGCACCTCGTTCGCGACCTTCGACCAGCTGGGCACCCTGCGCTACGGCTCCCCCGCCATGAGCGTCACCGGGGACCGGACCGTCGAGCACGGTCTCGCGACCGTCGGCTTCGACGACGAGGGCGTCGCCGGGCAGTCCTGGGACATCATCCGCGACGGCACCCTGGTCGGCTACCAGCTCGACCGCGGCATGGCGCGGCTGAAGGACCTGGGCCGCTCCAACGGCTGCGCGTTCGCCGACTCGTCCTCCCACGTCCCCATCCAGCGGATGGCCAACGTCTCGCTGCAGCCCGACCCTGACGGCCCGTCCACCGAGGAGCTGATGTCCCGGGTCGAACGCGGCATCTACGTCCTTGGTGACAAGAGCTGGTCGATCGACATGCAGCGCTACAACTTCCAGTTCACCGGGCAGCGCTTCTACCGGATCGAGAACGGCCGCCTGGCCGGCCAGCTGAGGGACGTGGCCTACCAGGCCACCACGACCGACTTCTGGGGGTCCCTGGAGGCGGTCGGCGGCCCGCAGACCTACGTGCTCGGTGGCGCGTTCAACTGCGGCAAGGGGCAGCCCGGCCAGGTGGCCGCGGTCAGCCACGGCTGCCCGACCTCGCTGTTCCGCGGGGTTCGAATCCTCAACACCCAGACGGAGGGAGGGCGATGAGCGGGGGAAGCGCGAGACGGCCGCACGAGCTGGTGGAACGGGCGCTGGAGCTCTCCCGCGCCGACGGGTGCGTCGTCATCGCGGAGGAGAGCAGCGAGGCCAACCTGCGATGGGCGGGCAACACGCTGACCACCAACGGGGTCATGCGCGCGCGCCGGCTGACCGTGATCGCGACCGTGGGC
>JBOGDY010000433.1:0-2311 GCA_050742955.1 Actinomycetes bacterium
TCCCAGCACATCGCGCATGTGCTCGACCGAGGACAGCCCGAAGGCGCCGGACGCGTCCACGCTGAGATAGCGCTCGACCGAGCCGGGGCTGCGGCCCGCGCCCGCGAGTGTCTCGTCCAACCGGTCCCGCACCGCCGGCAGCGCCGCCCACCACCGCGTCTCGCCGTCGTCGGGCCGGGTGACGCCCGTGGTGACCCAGCCCTGCCCGTGGGCGGCGACGACCCGCAGCGCCTTCGGACCGTTGGCGGCCACGACGAAGGGCAACCGCGGTCGCTGCACGCAGCCGGGGACCACGCGTGCGTCCACGGCGGCGAACCACTGCCCGTCGTACGACGTCCTCGGGTGGGTCAGCAGCCGGTCCAACAGCTCCACGAACTCGGCGAAGCGGGACACCCGCTCACCGGCCGCGAGCGGCGCCTGGCCGAGGACCTCGGCGTCCGCGCCCGTGCCGCCGGCACCCACCCCGAGGGTGAACCGGCCCCCGGACAGCTCGTCCAGGGTCATCAGCTCCTTGGCGAACGGCACCGGGTGGCGGTAGTTCGGCGACGCGACGAAGGTGCCCAGCCGGATCCGCTCGGTGACCAGCGCGGCCGCGGCCAGTGTCGGGACCGTCGCGTGCCACGGGCGGCCGGCCAGATCCCGCCAGGCCAGGTGGTCGTAGGTCCAGGCCGAGTCGAACCCCCATGCGTCCAGCCGCCGCCACCGCGACGCCATCTCCCGCGCGCCGTGCTCGGGCAGGACGATCACGCCGACTCGCACGCGCTCATTCGACCACGTCAGGTCGGTGGGTTTGAATCTGTGCCGGTACGGCGTGCGGCTGGTCCGGCTGCTCAGAATGCGTTCGCGGCCGACTTCCACTCCCGGAGGCGTTGCGCGATGAGCTCGGCCCGCTCCTCCTCGCTCCCGCCGTCCAGCACCTGGAGGTCTGAGGGGTTGGCTCGGAGGTTGACGCCAGCGGTTCGAGCATTCAGCTCGGCGTCGCGATCCGAACGTGTCGTCCAGTACCCAGTGGCACGGTCGGCGGTCTCCAGCCTGATCTCGCCGGTGCCCTCGAGCTGCGGGGCATTCGGATGTCGAGGGCGCTCGCCCTTCCAGAAGTAAAGGATGCCGGCCGGATCCCTGCGCTCCTTCGCAGCCTCGCTCCAGTAGCGGGCCGATAGGGTGCCGTCCTCCTGCCAGGCCCGGCCGGACACGTTCAGGCCACCGTCGCGGTCCCGCGAGATGCGCAGGAGGCTCACCGCCGACGGCTCTTCCTCGCTCCGCATGGTCAGCGAGAGCTGCCACCACAGCCCCTCGACCGGGCCGCGGCGACCCTCGGTCTCGATCGCCCTGCGGAGCTTCTGGTTGATCGCGCGAACCTCCGCCGGGCTGGTGGCCGGGTCGTAACGGACGGAGGTGAGCCCGAGCAAGTCGCTCGGCAGCTTCGAACCCTGCGCGTGGAGGATGAACGTGCGCCGGATGCCGAGCGCGCCGCCGAACAGCCCGGCCTCGAACACCACGTTGTCGCGCGGCGACGCCTGGCCGGACTGGGGCGCATCCGTCGTGGTCCAGTCGTCCTGGGCGAACACGAACGCGGCGAAATCGACCTCCTGGGAGAGCTCGACGAGCCGGTCGAGGGTGGACCGCCCCGGGTTGAACGTGGTCGTCCATGGCTCGACGTCGGCGACGTCCGCGAGCCCGCGGGTGATCGCCTGGAGCAGTTTGGACTGCTTGCCCGACGACCCGAGGAAGATGCGCGGCTTGTTCATGCGCGATTCACCCATTCGGTCAGGTCTCGAGGGCCCGGGCCGTTCCTCCGCGCCCGCCCCGGCATGGTCACCGCATCATTGTCGCCCTCCTGGCGAGCAAAGTGCCGGATCCTCGCTCGGGAACGGCTCTTCCCGGATGCTCCGGACGGCGTGAAGATGAACTGTGACAGTACGCGCTGAGATCTTGTCAGGCGTCGGCTCGGATGTTGCCAGACGTGGGGTGAGGGTCCCGAGGACGGCGGTCGTGAAATGAGCGGCAAGGTGGTCGTGAACCGGTCGATGTCACTTGACGGCTTCATCGCCGGTCCCGGCCATGCGATGGACTGGGGCGGAAGTCGGGCTCTCGCCGACTTCGTGGCGCCGGAGGATGTCGCGGAGATCGCGGCGGCCACCGGCGCCATGCTCGTCGGCCGGCGGACCTGGGAGGTAGGCGACCGGATGAAGGCCGAGGACCCGGGCGGTGTCGACTACCCCTTCTCCGGACCCATGTTCCTTCTCACGCACAGGCCGCTGGAGCGGCCGGACCCGGAGGTCAGGATCCTCACCGGGGACATCGGCGAAGC
>JBOGDY010000434.1:0-2310 GCA_050742955.1 Actinomycetes bacterium
GCGTCTACCTCCGCGACCCTGGCCGGGCCACCGGGCTGCGGGCCGCCGCGGCCCGGCTGCAGGTCGACCCGGTGGTGGAGCGGGCCGGCGACGAGCGGTGGTGGGACCCGGCGGTCCTGGCCGGGGCCGACCTGGTCGTGGCGACCACCCCGTCGGGAAGCACCGACGCGATCGGCCCGAGCCTGCCCGACCGGGTGGGCGGGGTCCTCTTCGACGTCGTCTACGACCCCTGGCCGACACCGCTCGCCCGGGCCTGGACCGAGCGGGGCGGCCACGTGGTGGGCGGTCTGGACCTGCTGGTGCACCAGGCCGTGCTGCAGGTGGCGCTGATGACGGGGGCCCCGGTCGACCCGTCGGCCCTGCTGCCGCGGCTGCGCGCCGCGGGGGAGCGGGCCCTCCGGCGGGGTTGATCACCCTCAAGCCGACCGGCGGTCCCGCCGATGGCGTAGGAGGTGACCCCGGACCAGTCGGACGGGGCTGGTGGCTGCACACGAGGTGGGGCGATGAGCGAGACGTACGTCGACGCCGCGACCGGTCAGAGCCGGTCGGCGCAGATGGACCGCATCCTGACCGAGCTTGTCGGCCAGGTGCCCGAGATCGAGGCCGCCTCCGTGGTCTCCTTCGACGGGCTGCCCATGGCGTCCGCACTGCCACCGGCCATGGACGAGGACCGGGTGGCCGCGATGAGCGCCGCCCTGCTCTCGCTGGGCGAGCGCGCCGCCGAGGGACTCGGCCGCGGCGAGCTCTCGCAGGTCTACGTCGAGGGCGACAACGGCACCGTGTTCCTGGTCTCCGCCGAGGACGAGGCGGTGCTGGTGGCCGTCGCCGCGAAGGCGGCGAAGGTGGGCCTGATGCTCTTCGAGGTACGCCGGGCGGCGGCCGCGCTGGCCGACACCCTGCGCGCCGACGTGGTGGGCGAGGTTCCGGTCGAGGCCCTAGAGGTGCCCGAGGTGCCGGCCGAGGTGCCGGCCGCGGCGCCCGCCGGTGACGCCGCGTCCACCGTCTTCGACGACCAGGACGTCCACGAGTACCAGGACCACGACGACCACGACGACCACGGCTACTTCGCGACGCCGGCCCCGGCACCGCTGCAGGTCGTGGCCCAGAACGGGTGGCCGGGCCAGCAGGACGACGCGACGACCGAACCATCCCGCTGGAGGTGACGTGAAGCTCGAAGGCTCCCTCGACGCGTTCAGCCTGCCCGACGTCTTCCAGCTGCTGAGCTTCACCAAGAAGACGGGCGGCCTGCACCTCGCCGCGACCGGGAACGACGGCGTGGTCTTCTTCGCCGGCGGCCAGGTCACCGGCGCCTCGGCGGACGGGTCCCGTCAGCCGCTGGCCCGCCGGCTCATCGGCGGCGGTGCGGTCGACGACGACGCGCTCGCCCAGGCGGTCGCGCGGGCGACGGCCGAGGGTGTCGGGGTGGTCAAGGCGCTGCTGGACGCGGGGGCGGTCGACGCCGGCCTGCTGCGCCGGGTCGTGACCGACCAGGCCGTCGACGCCGTGTTCGACCTGCTCCGCTGGACGAACGGCGACTTCGCGTTCGTGATGGACGAGGCCAACGTCGACGACGTGGGCGTGGCCCTGCCCGCGGAGACCGTGCTCGCCGACGCCGAGGGGCGCCGGGAGGCATGGGAGGCGGTCTCGCAGGCCATCCCGTCGCCCCAGTCGGTGCTCGGGATGCCGGTCGCCCTGACCGACGCACCCGAGGTCTCCAAGGACGAGTGGTCGCTGCTGGCGCTGGTCGACGGACGGCGGACGGTCGCCGAGCTGGTGGACTTGACCGGCACCGGACAGTACGTCGTCGTCTCGACCCTCGCGGCCCTGGTGGAGCGCGGGCTCCTCGAGGTCGCCGGGACCGACGAGACGGCCGCCGACCACGTCGCCGTGATCCAGCGGCGGCTGCAGCTGCTCTCACCGCTGGAGGGCGAGCCCTTCACGCCGGTCGCGGAGACCACGGCCGACAAGGAGCCGGCGCGCCCCGCCGTACGCAAGGCTGCGCGCGAGGCGCCGGCACACGTGGAGGTGTCTGCCGATGCGCCCGCGGAAGGTTCCGCGCCGCCGCCGGCCGACAGCCCTGCCGCGCCCGAGGAGACCGTCGAGCTGGTCGACGCGACGATGCTCGGCGGGGCGCACGTCCCCGGAGACGTGGTGCCGCCGCGGGCGGAGCCTTTCCTGCCCAAGCGTCAGGTCGACTTCGACGAGACGGTCTCGTCGCCGATGGCCGGCAGTCCCACCCGTCCGACGTCGTTCGCCGGACAGGGACCGGCGGCAGGTGGCCCCGGCAGCGTCGTGGGGGCCACCGCCGTG
>JBOGDY010000435.1:0-2307 GCA_050742955.1 Actinomycetes bacterium
ACCATGCGCGCGGAGGTGGTGGTCTGCGTCATCAGAGGTGCCGTACCTCGGCAGGGATGTCGTAGAAGGTGGGGTGCCGGTAGACCTTGTCCCCGGCCGGGTCGAAGAACGAGTCCTTCTCGTCGGGGCTGGAGGCAACGACCGCCGCGGCCGGCACGACCCAGATCGAGACGCCCTCGCTGCGGCGGGTGTAGACGTCGCGGGCGTTGCGCAACGCCATCTCCGCGTCGGGCGCGTGCAGGCTGCCGACGTGCTGGTGCGAGAGCCCGCGCCGGGCGCGGACGAACACCTCCCACAGCGGCCAGTCGCGTGAGGTCCTGTCGGTCACGCCGCGCTCCCCTCGGTTCGGGAGCGGGCCTTCTCCGCGTAGGCGGTCGCCGCCTCGCGCACCCAGGCGCCGTCGTCATGCGCCCGCCGGCGGTGCTCGATGCGTTGGGCGTTGCACGGTCCGTTGCCCTTGAGCACCTCGAAGAACTCCGACCAGTCGATGTCGCCGAAGTCCCAGTGGCCGGTGGCGTCGTTCCAGCGCAGGTCGGGATCCGGCAGCGCCAGGTCGAGGACCTGCGACTGAGGGACGGTCATGTCGACGAACTTCTGCCGCAGCTCGTCGTTGGAGAACCGCTTGATCCTCCAGGCCATCGACTGGGCCGAGTTGGGCGACTGGTCGTCGGGAGGGCCGAACATCATCAGCGACGGCCACCACCACCGGTCGACGGCGTCCTGCGCCATGGCGTGCTGGGCGGCGGTGCCGTGGGAGAGGGTGTTCAGGATCTCGAAGCCCTGCCGCTGGTGGAACGACTCCTCCTTGCAGATCCGCACCATGGCCCGTGCGTAGGGGCCGTAGGAGCAGCGGGTGATCGGCACCTGGTTGACGATGGCCGCGCCGTCCACCAGCCACCCGATCGCACCCATGTCGGCCCAGGTCAGTGTCGGGTAGTTGAAGATCGAGGAGTAGCGCTGCCGGCCGGAGTGCAGCAGGTCGAGCAGCTCGTCGCGGCCGGCCCCCAGGGTCTCGGCGGCGCTGTAGAGGTAGAGCCCGTGGCCCGCCTCGTCCTGCACCTTCGCCATCAGGATCGCCTTGCGCCTAAGGCTCGGCGCCCGGGTGATCCAGTTGCCCTCCGGCTGCATGCCGATGATCTCGGAGTGCGCGTGCTGGGCGATCTGGCGGATCAGCGTCTTGCGGTAGCCCTCGGGCATCTGGTCGCGCGGCTCGATCCGCTGGTCGGCGTCGACAAGTGCCTGAAAGGCGGCGTCCTCGGTCACCCGGCCAGTCTAGGCGAGGTCTGTTACACGCGTCCAGCAGAGGGGTGCACCTGGTGTAACACGCCACACCAGGTCCCGCGTACATTCGCCCCGTGACCGCCGAGCCGCCGCCCACGCCCTCCGTCGCCGAGGCACGCCGGTGCGCCGAGGCCATGTACGCGGCCGACGGCGCCTCGCAGGCGCTCGGCATCGAGATCGCGGACGTGTCGCCCGGTGCCGCAACCGCCCGTTTGCAGGTCCGCGCCACCATGGTCAACGGCCACGGCATCGCCCACGGCGGCTATGTCTTCCTGCTGGCCGACACGGCGTTCGCCTTCGCCTGCAACACCTACGGGCACGTCACCGTGGCCCGCTCGGCCGACATCTCCTTCGTCGCCCCGGTCCGCGAGGGCGACCAGCTCGTCGCGGAGGCCGTCGAGCGCAACCGCAGCGGGCGCAACGGCATCTACGACGTCACCGTGCGCCGCGCCGACGGTGACGTCGTCGCGGAGTTCCGCGGGCACAGTCGCGAGCTCCGCACCCGCATCGAGTCCTGACGTCCTCAGGCCAGCCGCCGCTGGTGCGGCAGGTCGAGGCGGGCCAGGCGACGCGGGGCGGGGCGACGGTAGCCGGCCAGCAGGTCCGCGAATCGGCGGCGGGTACGACGGCTGGAGCGCCGCTCCTCGCGGCGGGCGTCCGCGGCCTCGTTCAGCAGTCGGGCTGCGGCCGCCTCCGCACGCAGACCGGCCAGCCGCTCGAGTGCCAGGGCTTCGTTGATCCACATCGTGCACTCCCTCAGTTTGGTAACCGGTGTAGAGTCTATGCAGGTTGCTTCGCCGTTTGCAACCACTAAAATAGTTATGCTGGTGTCTCGACGGAGGGAGCCCCGCATGCAGGAACCGGCTCACGTGGAGCTCCTGCGCGAGTTCGCGAACACCCTCGACGCCGAGGACGGCAGCGACGAGCTGACCAGCCCCTCGGCGCTCGACGGCTGGCTGCGACGGGCCGGCCTGCTCGGCCCCCGGCGCCGGTCGACACAGGCCGACCTGAGGACGGCCCTCGACC
>JBOGDY010000436.1:0-2306 GCA_050742955.1 Actinomycetes bacterium
AGCTCAACCCGCTGGACGCGGCCGGGCTGGCCGGCTGGCTCCAGCGCGCCGACCGGCCGCACCCCGGCACCGACGGGTTCGCCGACGACCGCCCCACAGACCGGCGCCGCGGCGACGCCATCGCCGAGCTGTTCACCGCCAACGCCGCACCCCCCGACAACGACGACGACGCCGGGCAGGACGGCGAGGGCGGGCAAGGCGAGCAGGGCGAGCAGTGCGAGCAGGGCGAGGGGGCCGATGACCCGGCCCGGCTCTGGACCCACGACGCCCAGCCCGCCGGTCGGGACGGCGCCGAGGGCGACGCCCACGACGTAGCCGGCGCTTCGGGCGAGGCCGGGCGCGACGGCGGGCCGGACGGGCCGGTCGTGTGCCCGCCGTCGAACGTGGCGATCACCGTGTCCATCGCGCTGGCCGAGCTGCACGCCCGGCTCGGGCAGGTCGGGCTGCTTCACACCGGCGGCACCCTCACCCCCGCCCAACTGCGCCGGCTGGCCTGCGACGCCGCGCTGATCCCCGCCGTCCTCGGTGGACCCGGCCAGGTCCTCGACCTCGGCCGCGCCACCCGCGACTGGACTCTCCCGCAGCGCCGGGCGGTCACCCTGCGCGACCAAGGGTGCGCCGCCCCCGGCTGCGACCGGCCCCCGGGCCGCCTGCCAGATCCATCACCGCGACCACTGGGAGGACGGCGGCCCGACCGACCTGTGCAACGCCTGCCTGCTCTGCACCTTCCATCACCAGCAGGTGCACCGGCAGGGCTGGCGGGTAGTGCTCGCCCCAAACGGCTACCCGGCGTTCATCCCACCCGCCTCGATCGACCCCGACCGAAGACCTAGCAGCACCACCGCTACCGACTCGAACTGCTCACCACCAGACGACGCAACTGACGTAGGGACACCTCGTGTCAGTGGTCCACCGGGATGGTGCCGAGGCGGCCGGCCTGGAAGTCCTCGAAGGCCTGCATGAGCTCGGCCTTGTCGTTCATGACGAACGGGCCGTACCACGCGACCGGCTCCCGGATCGGCCGTCCGCCGAGCACGAGCACATCGAGCCCAGCGGCGTTGCGGGACTCCTGGACCTCGTCGGCGCGAACCGTGACGGTGTCGCCCCGGCTGCCGAAGACCGCCAGCTGTCCGGCCTGCAGCGGGCGCTGGTGCGGGCCCGCGGATCCGGTGCCGGACAGGACGTAGGCCAACGCGTTGAAGTCCGGCCGCCAGGGCAGTTCCAGCTCCGCGCCGGGTGAGAGGGTCGCGTGCGCGAGGGTGATAGGGGTGTAGGTCGACCCGGGACCGGCGTTGCCGTCGACGTCGCCGGCGATGACGCGGACCAGTGCGCCGCCGTCGTGCGACGAGACGAGCCCGACCTTCGCGCCACGGATGTCCTGGTAGCGCGGCGTGACCATCTTCGTGTCGCGCGGCAGGTTGACCCAGAGCTGGAACCCGTGGAACAGACCGCCGCTCGTCACCAGGTGCTCGGGCGGGGTCTCGATGTGCAGGATCCCGGAGCCGGCGGTCATCCACTGGGTGTCGCCGTTGGTGATGAGGCCGCCGCCGCCCTGGGAGTCCTGGTGGGCCATCTCGCCGTCGATCATGTAGGTGACGGTCTCGAAGCCGCGGTGCGGGTGCCACGACGTGCCCTTGGGCTCACCCGGCGCGTAGTCGACCTCGCCCATCTGGTCGAGGTGGATGAACGGGTCGAGCAGTGAAAGGTCGACGCCGGCGAATGCCCGGCGGACCGGGAAACCTTCGCCTTCGTAGCCCTGCGGCGCTGTCGTCACCGAGACCACCGGCCTCGGCCGGCCGGCGGCGGGGTCGGGCCGGTGGATGCGGGGGAGGCGGAGGACGTCGTCCACGGTCACGGCTGGCATGTCGGTCCGAACGTACTCGGTCCCGAAGTTATTTCGCTGTGCAACAACCAGGCGCTCAGGTCGCGGCCGGCCAGACCACCGGGAACAGCGGGTGGTCCATCGCCGCCCCGGCGGGCAGCTCACCGTCGAGCCCGTCGAACGGCGGCGAAGTGCGCCAGCGCCGCGGCGCGTGCCGGGCCTCCTCGGACAGGTAGCGCAGCGACAGGACGCGGCGTCGACCGCCGAACGGGAAGCCGGGGGCGCCGTGGACCGCCAGGAAGTCGAAGAAGATCGCATCGCCCGGCTGCAGGTCGTAGCGCCGGATGTCGAACGCGTCGCGGTCCGCCTCGATGTCGGGCAGCTCGGCGAGCGCTCCTTCCGGGAACCACCGCGCCTCGCCGCGGAGGAAGGTTCGTGGCATGAGCCACGGACCGCGGTGGGTCGTCGCGACCAGCTCCAGGCA
>JBOGDY010000437.1:0-2304 GCA_050742955.1 Actinomycetes bacterium
CAGTCGGTGATCGGTCGGATGCAGCGCCACGGCGGGACGGCGACGGTCCACAGCCGGCCCGGCGAGGGCACAGAGGTCCAGCTCGAGATGCCGAGGAGCCAGTCGTGACCGAGACGCCTGACGCGCCACAACCGCGGCGGTCGGCCGTGCGGGTCGTGCTGGTCGACGACCACCGGATGTTCCGCAGCGGGGTGCGCGCCGAGCTGGGCGATGCCGTCGAGGTCGTCGGTGAGGCCGAGGACGTCGAGTCCGCGGTCACCGTCATCACCGCGACCCGACCAGACGTCGTCCTCCTCGACGTGCACCTTCCCGGTGGCGGTGGGCGAGCGATCCTGGCGGCCCTGGTCGGCCGGCTTCCCGACGTACGGTTCCTCGCGCTCTCCGTGTCCGACGCCCCCGAGGACGTGATCTCGGTGATCCGGGGCGGCGCTCGCGGCTACGTCACGAAGTCGATCACCGGCGACGAGCTGGCCGACGCCGTGACGCGGGTCGCGGGCGGCGACGTCGTCTTCTCGCCGCGGCTGGCCGGCTTCGTGCTCGACGCGTTCGCCGCGACCACCGACGTGGCCGCCGTCGACGAGGACCTCGACCGGCTCACCATGCGGGAGCGGGAGGTGCTGCGGCTGATCGCCCGCGGCTACACCTACCGCGAGGTCGCCCGCCAGCTGTTCATCTCCGTGAAGACGGTCGAGACCCACGTGTCCGCGGTGCTGCGCAAGCTGCAGCTGTCCAACCGCCACGAGCTCACCCGGTGGGCCACCGACCGCCGCCTCGTCTGACCCCCTCATTCCAGGGGCACCCCTCACGCCGTCGATCATGCGCAAGTGGTCGCCGGCGCACATCCGTGCAGGTCAGCCCACCCCTCCCCGCCGTTGATCATGCGCAAGTGGTCGGGTACGCCGAGGCGTGCCCCCTCCGGCAGGCACGTCCGCGCCTCGTCGTACGTCGTATAGCGTTTCCGCCATGGCTGACTCGTCGTTCGACATCGTGAGCAAGATCGACCGCCAGGAGGTCGACAACGCCCTCAACCAGGCGGCGAAGGAGATCTCGCAGCGCTTCGACTTCAAGAACGTCGGGGCATCCATCGCCTGGTCGGGCGAGAAGATCGAGATGAGGGCAAACTCCGAGGAGCGGGTCAAGGCGATCCTGGACGTCTTCCAGCAGAAGCTGGTCAAGCGAGGCGTGTCGCTCAAGGCCCTCGAGGCCGGCGACCCGCAACTGTCCGGCAAGGAGTACCGGCTGGTCTCCGAGACCAAGCAGGGCATCTCGCAGGAGAACGCGAAGAAGCTGTCGAAGATCATCCGGGACGAGGCGCCGAAGTCGGTGAAGGCCCAGATCCAGGGTGACGAGCTGAGGGTGACGTCGAAGAGCCGCGACGACCTGCAGGCGGTCCAGGGCCTGGTCAAGGGCAAGGACCTCGACTTCGCGGTGCAGTTCGTCAACTACCGCTGAGGTCGGCCGGGTTTTCCCCCGAACGGCTCAGCGCTGGTAGCCGGCCAGCTGTTCGAGGCGGCTGATCCGCTCGGCCATCGGCGGGTGGGTGGAGAACCAGTTGGCGACGCCCTCGCGGCGGAACGGGTTGGCGATCATCATCGAGCTGGTCGTCTGCAGGCCCGGCTCCGGCGGCAGCGGCATCGCCCGGGTGCCCGCCTCGAGCTTGCGCAGCGCGCTCGCGAGAGCCAGCGGGTCACCCGTCACCTGCGCCCCGGACGCGTCGGCCTGGAACTCGCGCGAACGGCTGATCGCCGCCTGGACAAGCCCAGCCGCCACCGGTCCGAGGATCATCAACAGCAGGGCGCCGAGCGGGCCCGGGCCGTCGTCGTCTTCCCCGCGGCCGATCGGCAGGAAGTAGGCGAGGTAACCGAGGAACATGATGACGCTGGCCAGCCCCGCGGCCACCGACGAGATGAGGATGTCGCGGTTGTAGACGTGGGAGAGCTCGTGGCCGAGGACACCGCGCAGCTCGCGCTCGTCGAGGATGCCGAGGATGCCGTCCGTGCAGCAGACCGCGGCGTTGCGCGGGTTGCGGCCGGTCGCGAACGCGTTGGGGGCCATCGTGGGTGAGACGTAGAGCCGGGGCATCGGCTGCCGCGCGGCGGTGGACAGCTCGCGCACGATGCGGTGCATCGCGGGCTGCTCGGCCTCGCTGACCGGGCGCGCGCGCATGGACCGCAGTGCCAGCTTGTCGCTGAAGAAGTAGGCGACGCCGTTGGTCCCCAGGGCGATCACGAACGCGATGGCCAGTCCCGTCGGGCCGCCGAACCACTGGCCGATGAACAGGATGGCCCCGGAGAGCAGGGCGAG
>JBOGDY010000438.1:0-2301 GCA_050742955.1 Actinomycetes bacterium
CGAACCTGGCGGCCTACGCGGCGCTGCTGCAGCCCGGGGACACCGTGCTGGCCATGTCCCTCCCGCACGGCGGGCACCTGACCCACGGCGCGAAGGTCAGCTTCTCCGGCCGGTGGTTCCGGCCGGTCCCCTACACGGTCCGTCGCGACACCGAGCTGATCGACTACGACGAGGTGCGTGACCTCGCGCTCGAGCACCGTCCCCAGATGATCATCGCCGGCGCCACGGCGTACCCGCGGTTGATCGACTTCGCCCGGTTCCGGGAGATCGCCGACGAGGTGGGCGCGTGGCTCATGGTCGACGCGGCTCACTTCATCGGGCTGGTCGCCGGCAAGGCGATCCCCTCGCCGGTGCCCTACGCCGACGTGGTCACCTTCACGACCCACAAGGTGCTGCGCGGCCCGCGGGGCGGCATGATCCTGTGCCGGCCGGACCTGGCGCAGCGCATCGACAAGGCCGTCTTCCCGTTCGTCCAGGGCGGCCCGCTGATGCACTCCGTCGCTGCGAAGGCGGTGGCACTGCGGGAGTGCCTCGGTCCGGCCTACCAGACCTACGCCCGCCAGGTGGTGGCCAACTGCCAGGCGCTTGCCGACGGCCTGGCCGCCGAAGGCATGCGGCCGGTCTCGGGCGGCACGGACACGCACCTGGCGCTGCTGGACCTCAGGGAGTGCGGCGTGCCGGGCCTGACCGGGTCGGTGGCGGAGGCCCGCTGCGACGCGGCGCGGATCACGCTGAACAAGAACGCCGTGCCCTACGACCCGCAGCCGCCGATGACCGCCTCCGGCATCCGCGTCGGGACGCCGGCGGTCACCACCCAGGGCATGACCGAGGGCGACATGAAGGAGGTCGCCTCGCTGATCGGGCGGGCGGTCCGCGACGCCGACGGGTCCGCCGCCAGCGACGTCGCCGCCGCGGTCGGTGCCGTCGTGGCCCGGCGGCCCGCCTACCCGCGACCCACCTAGTGCGCGAGTACCTCCTCGTCATGGCCGTCGCTGCGGCGGTCACCTACCTGATGACCCCCGTGGCGCGGCGGCTGGCGGTGCGCTGGGGGGCGATGACCCCGGTCCGCGACCGCGACGTCCACGCCATCCCGACACCGCGGCTGGGCGGCCTCGCGATGCTGGCCGGCTTCGGCGCCGCGGTGCTCGTCGCGAGCCACCTGCCGTTCCTCGGACCCGTCTTCAGCGAGAACGACGACGGGCGGGCGCTGCTCTCGGGCGCCGTCATCATCTGCCTGCTCGGGGTCGCCGACGACAAGTGGCAGCTCGACGCGGTCACCAAGCTGGCCGGCCAGGTCCTGGCCGCGGGTGTCATGGTGCTGCAGGGCGTGCAGATGCTCTACCTGCCGACGGGCGGCATGTTCGGCCTCGGCGAGGCCGACGACGCGGTGGGGGCCGTGGTGCTCGGGCCGGCGGAGGGCACGGTGCTCACCGTGCTCGTGGTGATCGTGATCATCAACGCGGTCAACTTCGTCGACGGCCTCGACGGCCTGGCGGCCGGGATGGTCGCCATCGCGGCCACCGCCTTCTTCGCCTTCTCCTACCTGTTGTGGGTCGAGGAGGACCTCGAGCGGGCGACGACCTCGACGCTGGTCACGGCGGCCCTGATCGGTGTCTGCGTCGGGTTCCTGCCGCACAACTTCAGCCCGGCGCGGGTCTTCATGGGCGACAGCGGCGCGATGCTGCTCGGCCTGGTTCTCGCCAGCTCCACTGTCACCCTGACCGGCAGCCTGGACCCCAACGCGGTGAGCACCGACATCGCCCCGGCGGTGCTGCCCCTGGTGCTGCCGATCGCCATCCTCGTCGTGCCCTTCGCCGACCTGCTGCTGGCGATCGTGCGGCGCACCCGGGCCGGGCGCTCGCCGTTCGCGCCGGACAAGCAGCACCTGCACCACCGGCTGCTCGAGATCGGCCACTCGCACGCCCGGGCCGTGCTGATCATGTACCTGTGGTCGGCAGTGATCGCCTTCGGCGTCGTCGCCGTCGCGTTCCTCGACACCCGCACGCTGGTGGTCAGCCTGGCCGTCGTGGTCGCCGTCGCATGCCTTGCCACGGTCAACATCCCCAGGCTGCGCCGCGGCCCCGGCACCTTCACCGCCGTACGCCGCGGAGCCCGCCGATGACATCGCCCCGGCCGGCCGGACACCTGCTGATGCCGGCCACCGTTCTCGCGGCCGGCACCGGGCTGCTGTGCGTGTTGGTGGGCTGGCGGACCGAGGGCTCGCGCGGTCTGGTCGCGGCGGCCCTGGGCACCGTCCTCGTCCTGGCCTTCCTGCTGGTGGGACAGCTGCCGGTCGCCCAG
>JBOGDY010000439.1:0-2301 GCA_050742955.1 Actinomycetes bacterium
GGACGTCGGATCCGCGACGACGACCGCGGATCCGCGATCGTCGAGTTCACCCTCGTCGGCGTGCTGCTGACGGTGCTGTTCCTCGCCCTGTTGCAGCTGGGCCTCGCGCTGCACGTGCGCAACACGCTGACGGCCTCCGCGGCCGAGGGTGCGCGCTACGCGGCCAACGCCGACCGGGCACCGGCCGAGGGCGCCGCCGTCACCCGGCGGCTGATCCGTGACTCGCTGGCCGACTCGTTCGCCGACGACGTGACGGGCGGCTTCGAGTCGGTGGGCGGCGTGCCGACGGTCTACGTCCGTGTCGAGTCGATGTTGCCGCTGGTCGGTCTGCTCGGACCACCGCGCGGCATCGTCGTACGTGGTCACGCCCTCGAGGAGGCGTCGTGACCCGCAGTCGCGCATCGGTCCGCGCGTCCCTGGATCGCCTGCATCGCGACGACAGCGGCAACGCGATCATCGAGTTCGTCTACCTGGCCGTGCTGCTGATGGTGCCGCTGGTCTACGTGCTGCTCACCGTGTTCCGGGTGCAAGGCGCCGCCTACGCGGTCTCGAGCGCCGCGCGGGAGGCGGGCCGGGTCTACGCGACGAGCGAGACGGTCGACGCCGCCGGCGACCGGGCCGTCGCGGCCGCGGCCATCGTCATGTCCGACAGCGGGCTCGAGCTCGACCCGCAGCAGCTGGACATCGTGTGCTCGGACGACCCCTGCCTGACGCCGGGAGCGACGGTCGACGTGCGGATGGGCCATGAGGTGCCGCTGCCGCTGCTGCCGGACTTCCTCGACGGCTCGGCACCGGCGTCGGTGCACGTGACGAGCGAGCACCTCGAGGTGGTCGACCGGTTCCGGGCCGGTGCCGGATGACCCACCTGGCAAGGCTCCGACGCGACGACGAGGGGCAGCTGCTGCTCCTCGTGCTCTGCTATGCCGTGATCGCCGGACTGCTGGTGACGGTCGTGGTGAACCTGTCCAAGGCCTACCTCTACCGGCGGTCCCTGGTTGCCGCCGCGGACGGTGCGGCGCTGTCCGCGGCGAACCAGCCTGACCTGGCCGGCGTCTACTCCGGGCGCGGGCCGGCGCTGCCGATCAGCCAACCCGGGGCCGTGGCGGCGGTCGACCAGTACGCCGCGGACGCGAGGCTGGGGGAGCGCTTCGACGGCTTCGAGGTGGTTGACGTGCAGGCGCGGGGCCAGACCGTCAGCGTGACGCTGCGGGCGGTGGCGGGGATGCCGTTCCTGAACCTGGTGTCCGCGCGGTACGACGCGGGCTACCCGGTCGACGCGACCGCCACCGCGCGGTCGCCGCTGGTCGCTCCCTGACCACGTCGTCCCCGGGGTCGGGTTGGCGCGAAACGGCGTGACGAGCCGCGCGCACGGCCTACCGTGATGACGAGGTGGGGATGCCGTGAGCGCGTGGACCGGTCGACGGACCCGGGTCGCCGGGGGCCTGGTCGCCGTCATCGCCCTGTCGCTCGCCGTGGTCGGCCTGGAGGCGTGGGTGGCGGAGGGCGACCCCGGCCCCACGGCGCAGCGGCCGACGGACGGGACGACGAAGGCGACCGCGACGCAGGGGACCACGACGACGGCACCGCCGAGCACCGAGCTGCTGCCAAACCTGCGCAGCCTGCCGGCCACCGATGTGCAGCTCGTGCGGGACGGGCAACGGCGGACCCTGCGGTTCGCCTCCAGCCTGGCCAACGTCGGCGTCGGGCCCATCGAGCTGGTGCCGCAGGAGCGGGTGCCCTGCCCCCGCGGCCAGCGGGGCGCGGCGCAGGCCGTCTACCACGACGGCGACGGGGACGGCCGGTTCGCCCGACGGGCCGACCGGCGCACCGAGCTGGTCGCGACCGGCTGCATGCTCTTCCACCCCACCCACGGCCATTGGCACTTCGACGCGTCCGCGCGCTACGAGCTGACCGCTGCCTCGACCGGTGACACCATCGGTGTGCAGGACAAGGTCAGCTTCTGCCTGCGCGACACCGAGCGGCTGCGCACCGGCGAGGTCCCGACCCAGCGCCGCGCCTACCGGGAGTGCGAGCGCGACCGGCGGCAGGGGATCACCGTCGGCTGGACCGACGTCTACGACCCGTCGCTGCCCGGTCAGTCCTTCCGGCTGCCGCGCGCCGCCCCCGACGGCGTCTACTGCCTGCGGCTGGAGGCCGACCCGGACGGGCTGTTGCGCGAGTCCGACGAGACCGACAACGCCTCGGTCCGCGCCATCCGCATCACCGGGGCCCGGGTCGCGGCGGCGGCTCCGGCGGCGTGCGACTGACGCGAGCCAAGGGACTGGCGGGGCTCCGGTGCAC
>JBOGDY010000440.1:0-2299 GCA_050742955.1 Actinomycetes bacterium
AGCACCGACGGCCGCCGCACCTGGTCGGTCGACGGGCCGCACTTCGTCATGAACGCCGTCTACGGGGCCGCCGTCGACACCCGCGGTGCGGCGCCCCGCCTGCTGGTCGGGGCCGACAGCGAGCACTGGGGTCCCTCGGTGTTCCGGTCCGACGACCTCGGCCGGACGTGGGCGGAGACCCCTGAGGGCGCGGCCCGGTTCCCCGAGGACACCGGCGCCACCCTGAGCCGGGTGTGGGCGCTCGCCCCGGGCCCGCGCGACCAGCCGGACGTGGTCTGGGCCGGCAGTGAGCCCTCGGCGCTGTGGCGCTCCGAGGACCGCGGCGAGACGTTCTCCCTGGTCCGCGACCTCTGGGACCACCCGCACCGGCCGGAGTGGGGGGCGGGCTTCGGCGGCCAGGCGATCCACACCGTGCTGCCGCACCCGGACGACGCCGGCTCGGTCGCGGTCGCGATGTCGACCGGGGGCTTCTACCGCACCGGGGGCGACGGGTGGGTGGCCTCCAACACCGGCATCAAGGCCTACTTCCTGCCCGACCCGTGGCCGGAGTTCGGCCAGTGCGTGCACAAGGTCGCCCGCCACCCGGACCGGCCGGACCAGCTGTTCGCGCAGAACCACCACGGCGTCTACCGCAGCGACGACGGCGGGGGCACCTGGTCGTCCATCGCGGACGGGCTCCCGTCCGACTTCGGCTTCCCCGTGGTGGTGCACCCGCACAGGCCGGGCACGGCGTACGTCTTCCCGCTCGTCGCGGACGGTGAGCGACTGCCCCCCGAGGGCCGGTGCCGGGTCTACCGGACCGACGACGAGGGCAAGTCGTGGGACGCACTGACGGCCGGCCTTCCGCAGCAGGGCTTCTACGGCGCCGTGCTGCGCGACGCGATGTGCTGCGACGACGTGGACGCGGCCGACGGGGCCGGGGTCTACCTCGGCACCCGCGGGGGAGCGGTCTTCGCCAGCCGCGACGACGGCGACTCGTGGCGAGAGGTCGCCCGAGACCTGCCCGACGTGCTGTGCGTGCGGGCTGCGGTCGTGGGTTGATGCCGGTCACGGTCGAGCTGCCGGGCGTGCTGCGCGAGCACGCCGCGGGGCGTACGGCGATCGAGGTCGAGGTCCAGGTCGGCACGACCGTGGGTGCCCTGCTGGACCAGGTCGACCGGGAGCATCCCGCGCTGGGCCGGCGGCTGCGCGACGAGCAGGGCCGGTTGCGGCGGTTCGTCAACGTCTACGTCGGCGACGTCGACATCCGCACCGGGGACGGTCTGGCGACGCCGCTGCGTGACGGCGACCGGATGCTGATCCTGCCCTCGGTCGCGGGCGGCGCGGACCCGTCGGGGTCGGGGCGCGTGGCCTCGCCGCCCGAGCTGAAGCCGCGCAGCCGGGACGTGACGGACGGCCTGGAGAAGGCCGCCGCCCGCGGCATGCTGCGTGCGGTCGGCATGTCCGACGAGGACTTCGCCAAGCCGCAGATCGGGGTCGCGTCGAGCTGGAACGAGATCACCCCCTGCAACCTGTCGCTCGACCGGCTGGCCAAGGCGGCGAAGGACGGGGTGCACGCCGCCGGCGGCTTCCCGCTGGAGTTCGGCACCATCTCGGTGTCCGACGGCATCTCGATGGGGCACGAGGGCATGCACTTCTCCCTGGTGTCGCGCGAGGTGATCGCCGACTCGGTGGAGACCGTGATGCAGGCCGAACGGCTGGACGGCTCGGTGCTGCTGGCCGGCTGCGACAAGTCGTTGCCCGGCATGCTGATGGCTGCCGCACGACTCGACCTGGCCGCGGTGTTCCTCTACGCCGGGTCGATCCTGCCCGGCCGGGCCCGCCTCTCCGACGGCACCGACCGCGAGGTCACCATCATCGACGCATTCGAGGCGGTGGGTGCCTGCGCCCGCGGCCTGATGTCGCGCGAGGACGTCGACGCGATCGAGCGGGCCATCTGCCCGGGCGAGGGTGCCTGCGGCGGCATGTACACCGCCAACACGATGGCCTCTGCGGCGGAGGCCCTCGGGATGTCCCTCCCCGGCTCGGCCGCGCCGCCAGCCACCGACCGGCGACGCGACGGTTTCGCCCGTCGCTCCGGCGAGGCCGTGGTCGGCATGCTGCGGGAGGGGATCACCGCGCGGCAGGTGCTGACGAGGCCCGCGTTCGAGAACGCGATCGCGGTGGTGATGGCCCTCGGCGGCTCCACCAACGCGGTGCTGCACCTGCTGGCCATCGCTCGCGAGGCCGAGGTCGACCTCACCCTCGACGACTTCAACCTCATCGGCGACAAGGTGCCGCACCTGGCCGACGTCAAGCC
>JBOGDY010000441.1:0-2299 GCA_050742955.1 Actinomycetes bacterium
GGCGACAGCACGCCGCGCAGCACGAAGGTGATGCCCACCGCGAAGAATCCACCGGTGGTGCCCAGCTCCTCGGAGCCCTGCAGGAAGGCCCGGCCGAAGTAGAGGATGTTCTCGGTGAAGGCGAAGCCGACGCCGACCAGGCCGGCGAGCACGATGCCGTCGACCAGGCCGTCGAACTCGCGGCGGCGGAACAGCAGCACCAGCAGGACGCCCGCGCCCTTGACCGCCTCCTCCACCACCGGCGCGACCAGGACCGCGGTGGCAGCCATCCCCTCCTCGGGGCCCGAGGTCCGCGCGACGATGACGGTGCTCGCCGTGTTGAGCACCGAGGCCACCAGCGCCGCCACGGTCGCCCCCCAGAAGAACGCGAACGCGAGCAGGCCCGGCGGCTCGGGCTCGTAGCGGTCCAACCACCGGTAGGCGGCCAGCACCACCGGCAGCGGCAGCAGGGCCAGGCAGCTCCCGATCAGGAACCCCAGGAGGCCGGTCGAGGTGGTCAGTGCGGCCAGGACCAGCAGGCCCGAAAGGGCCATCAGCACGACCAGGAAGACCACCAACAGGACCCGGCCCGCGTGCCGCCCGGCAGCAGGTTCGGTGGGCAGCGGACCGTCGGTCGCCGACGGCGGCGGGGGCAGGCTCCGCGGTGGCACTGTCACCGCCCGAGCCTAGCCAGGCCCGCAGAAATCCAAACGGGTGCCGGGATTGAACCAGGCCGGGCCGGGAACGGCTAACCAGGATGGGGGTCGGCACGCGGCAGGGGACGCCGGCCCCCATTCCCCTGCCGCGGGCCGCTACCGTCAGCGGATGCGGGCCATCGACCGGGGCCACCTCGAGCGCGTCACCGCCGAGGAGCGGGCGCTGTTCGCGGACCGGCACCCCCGGTCCCGCGAGCTCGCCGGCCGGGCCCGGAACGTGATGCCCGGCGGGGTGCCGATGAGCTGGATGGCCAAGTGGCCCGGGGGTTTCCCGGTGTTCGTGGCCCGGGCGTCCGGCGCCCACTTCCAGGACGTCGACGGCCACGACTACGTCGACCTGTGCCTCGGCGACACCGGCGCCATGACCGGCCACTCGCCGGCCGCGGCCGTCGCCGCGGTGCGTGAGCAGGTCGGGCGGGGGATCACCGCGATGCTGCCGACCGAGGACTCGGTGGTGGTGGCCGAGGAGCTGCGGCGGCGGTTCGGTCTGCCGATGTGGCAGTTCACCCTGTCGGCGACCGACGCCAACCGGCACGTCATCCGCTACGCCCGCCACGTCACCGGACGACCGAAGATCGTCGTGCACGACTTCTGCTACCACGGCAGCGTCGACGAGACGTTCGCCACCGTGGACGCCGCGGGCGGCACCGTCGCCCGGCGGGGCAACATCGGCGCCCCGGTCGACCTCGCCGCGACCACGCGGGTCGTCGACTTCAACGACGTCGACGGTCTCGAGCGAGCCCTCGCCGCGGGCGACGTCGCTGCCGTGCTGTGCGAACCCGCCCTCACCAACGTCGGCATCGTCCTGCCGGACCCGGGCTACCACGAAGCGCTCCGCGAGCTGACCCGTCGGCACGGCGCCCTCCTGGTGCTGGACGAGACCCACACCCTGTCCGCCGGGCCCGGCGGCTACACCGCCCGGCACGGCCTCGAGCCGGACGTGCTCACGATGGGCAAGCCGCTGGCCGCCGGCATCCCGGCCGGCGCGTTCGGGATGACCGAGGACCTGGCGGCACGGATCGCGGCGAAGGTCGCGCTCGAGGACGTCGACGTCGGTGGCATCGGAGGGACGCTGGCGGGCAACGCACTCTCGCTCGCCGCGATGCGCGTGACGCTCACAGCGGTGCTCACCGACGAGGCCTACGCGCTGATGCTGCCGCTCGGCGACCGGTGGGCCGACGGCGTCGAGCGGGGCATCGCCCGCCACGGGCTGGGCTGGCACTGCAACCGGCTGGGGGCGCGCGCCGAGTACACCTTCGCCCCCGACCCGCCGCGCACCGGCGCCGACGCCCACCGCGCCGGCGACTTCGCACTCGAGCAGTTCCTGCACCTGTTCGCGCTCAACCGCGGCATCCTGCTCACGCCGTTCCACAACATGGCCCTGATGTCGCCGGCGACCACCGAGGCGGACGTCGACCGGCACACCGAGGTCTTCGACGAGGCCCTGGCCATCCTGACCGGCTGACGCCCCCTGCGGGTGGCCCGCCGTGACTGCGGCCTGATCCTCACGGATCAGACCGAAATGGCCCGACCGGGTCATGGTCCCCCAAACCGGGCATACCTAGGCTGGGTTCCGTCCGGTCGGTTCCGGCGCCGGAGCGTCG
>JBOGDY010000442.1:0-2292 GCA_050742955.1 Actinomycetes bacterium
GAACCACGGCCCCGACCGGGCCCGGCGCGGCCCGGTCACCGCGCACGACACCCCGGCGCGGATCGCGGGGCGGCTGACCGAGCGACGCGACGAAGCGCTGACCAGCGCAGCCGGGCCCGCCCATGGGGGCGACCTGGTGGAGGTGTGGACCGCGTGGCCGGTGGTCGGCGCAGCGCTGCTGTGCGTCGTCGTGCTTGTCGTAGCGCTGGTCACCTGATGGACGTCCGACTGAGGGCCGTAACCGCCGATGACGTCGAGCTGCTGGACGCCTGGCGTGCCGACCCCGAGTCCCGGGGTGCCTTCAACGACTTCGGTGTGCTGCTGCCGTCCACGCTGGCCGAGCAGCTCGAGCAGGGAACGGTGGTCGGCGCGGACGGAGGTCTGCTGGTCGTCGAGGCGGACGGGGTCGCGGTCGGAAGCGTCGGCTGGCACGCCGTCCCCTACGGCCCGAACCCGGAGTCGAGATGCTTCAACCTCGGCATCGCCCTGGCGCCGCACGCACGAGGCCGCGGTGTCGGTTCGCGCGCCCAGCGGATGCTCGCCGACTACCTGTTCGCCACCACGACGGTCAATCGGGTGGAGGCCTCCACCGACCTCGACAACATCGCGGAGCAGCGGGCGCTGGAGAAGGGCGGGTTCGCCCGGGAGGGCGTGATCCGCGGTGCCCAGTTCCGAGCCGGCTCCTGGCGTGACCTCGTCGGCTACTCGCGGCTGCGCCACGACGGCTGACCCATCCCACCGACCACCGGCACCCGGACCGGGCGTGAACCTCGTCGTCAGGCGCCGGTGAGCGGCAGGCGCCGGGAAGTCGTCAGGCGCCGGGAAGCGGCAGCCCGGCCGCGGAGGCCAGGTCCGCCTTGATGGCGGCGAGCGTCTCGTCCGCCGAACGCCGCGCCGCGCGCACGTCGCCGCCGGCTTCGACCGGCACGACCACCTCGAGGTAGCCCTTGATCTTGGGCTCCGTGCCGGAGGGCCGCACCACAACGCGGCCTTCATCGGCGAGGCGATAACGCAGCCCGTCGGTCGGGGGCAGGTCGCCGGCGCCCTCGGCCAGGTCCTCGACGGAGGTCACCCGGCGGCCCCCAAGCGTCGTGGGCGGCTCGGAGCGCAGCCGGGCCATGGCGGCGTCGATCAAGGAGAGGTCCTCGACGCGGACCGAGAGCTGGTCGGTGGCGTGCAGCCCGTGCTCCCGGGCGATGTCGTCGAGCAGGTCGCCGATGCCACGGCCGTCGGACCTCAGCGTCGCTGCGAGCTCGGCGACGAGCAGCGCCGCGGAGACGCCGTCCTTGTCACGCACCGCGTCGGGATCGACGCAGTAGCCGAGCGCCTCCTCGTAGCCGAAGCGGAGGCCCTCGACCCGCGAGATCCACTTGAACCCGGTGAGCGTCTCCTCGTAGCCGAGACCGTGCGCGGCAGCGATCCGGCCGAGCAGCGACGAGGACACGACCGAGGCCGCGAAGGTGCCGGACAGGGACGGGTCACGGCGTACGAGGTGCGTGCCGAGCAGGGCACCGACCTCGTCGCCGCGCAGCATGCGCCAGCCGGCTCCCTCGGGCACCGCGACGGCGCAGCGGTCGGCGTCGGGGTCGTTGGCCAGCACGATGTCGGCGCCGGCTGCGTCGGCCGCGGCCAGGGCCAGGTCGATCGCGCCCGGCTCCTCGGGGTTGGGGAAGGACACGGTGCGGAAGTCGGGGTCGGGGTCGCCCTGCTCGGTGACGACATCCGGGGCGGGGAAGCCGGCGCGGTCGAACGCCCGCAGCACGACGTCGCGTCCCACGCCGTGCAGCGGGGTGTAGACGATGCGCAGGTCACGCGGTGACCGGGGGTCGACCAGGCCGGCCACCCGGGACAGGTAGGCGCCGAGGACGTCGTCGCCCAGGGTCTCCCAGCCGTCGTCCCGGCGCACCGTGGCGAGCGGCCCGACCGCGTCGATCGCGGCGGAGATCTCCGCGTCGGCCGGCGGCACGATCTGGGACCCGTCGCCGAGGTAGACCTTGTAGCCGTTGTCCTCGGGCGGGTTGTGAGACGCGGTCACCATCACCCCGGCGTCGGCACCGAGGTGCCGGATGGCGAACGCCAGCACCGGCGTCGGCAGCGGACGCGGCAGCACCAGCGCGCGCAACCCGGCGCCCTTCATCACCTCGGCGGTGTCCCGGGCGAAGACGTCGGACTTGTGGCGCGCGTCGTAGCCGATCACTACGGCCTGGCCGCCGTGCGCCCGCAGGTAGGCCGCGAGCCCGGCCGCCGCGCGCGTCACGACCACGCGGTTCATGCGGTTGGGGCCGGCTCCGA
>JBOGDY010000443.1:0-2287 GCA_050742955.1 Actinomycetes bacterium
ATCGTGGCCAGGTCGACGATGCACGGCACGCCGGTGAAGTCCTGCATGACGACGCGGGACGGGGTGAACTGGATCTCGGTCTCCGGCTCGGCCTGAGGGTCCCAGGAGGCGAGCGCCCGCACGTGGTCGGCGGTGATGTTCGCCCCGTCCTCGGTGCGCAGCAGGTTCTCGAGCAGGATCTTCAACGAGAACGGCAACCGGGCGATGCCCTCCTGCAGGCCCTCGACCCTGTCGAGCCGATAGATCTCGTACGCCTGCCCGCCCACCTGCAGGGTGGCCTTGCTGCCGAAGCTGTCCTTCGATCCGCCCGTCACGATGGTCTCCTCTCGTCAGTGCCCATCCTGCCCAGGAGCGCCTGCCCCACCCCCGGCGGCCCTCTCGTCAACTTATCTCGACGTCGAGATACTTTGCAAGTTGCACGTGGCGCCGCGGTAGCAGGACCGGAGACGTCCGGCTGGCACGATGGCGCCGTGCGGGAACGATGGGAGACGAACGAGGCCGGCAAGGTGCGGGACAACCTGGCCACACAGTCCTTCATGCGGACCCTCGGCGCCGAGGCCGTCGAGGTCTCCCCCGGCCGCGTGGTCGTCGAGCTGGCTCACCGTGACGACCTCTGCCAGCAGAACGGCTTCGTGCACGCCGGGGTGGTCACCGCGATCGCCGACTCGGCCTGCGGCTATGCGGCATGGACGCTGATGCCGGCCGGGCACGACGTGCTGAGCGTCGAGTTCAAGGTCAACCTCCTCGCGCCGGCCATCGGAGACCGGTTCCGCGCGGTGGCCACGGTCGTCCGCTCGGGCCGCGCTCTGACCGTGTGCCAGGCCGAGGTGGTGGCGCTGCGCGCCGGTCACCCGGACAAGCAGGTCGCCCTCATGCAAGCCACCATGATCGCCCGCCCACCCGGCGACTGAAGCGGCAGCTGTGAGCGCGGCCCGCCGGCTGGTTCGAGTGGGACGTTTCGCAGCCGACGGCCACCGGGCGGCCTGCCGAACGTCTCAGTCCGGCGCCCCGTGGCTCGGCTCCAGCAGGGCCACGCACTCCACGTGGTGGGTCATGGGGAACAGGTCGAACGCTTGCAGCCCCGTCAGCCGGTAGCCGCGCCGGCCGAACCGCCCCACGTCGCGGGCCAGCGCGGCCGGGTCGCACGCGACGTAGCAGATCCGCCGGCTCCCGGCAGCCGCCAGGAGGTCCACCACGGCGCGACCCGCACCGGAGCGCGGCGGGTCGAGGACGACCATGTCGGCAGGCCCGAGCCCCCGCCGGCGCAGCACGTGGTCGACACGGCCCCGCAGCACCCGCACCGTTGTCAGGTCGGCGAGGTTGTGCCGCGCGTCGGCCACGGCGCGAGCATCGGACTCGACGGCGGTGACCCGCCCGCTGGGGCCGAGCCGTTCGGCGAGACCGGCGGCGAACAGCCCCACCCCGGCGTAGAGGTCGAGAGCCCGCTCGCCCGGCTGCGGGTCCAGCCCGGCCAGCACCGCGCCCAGCAGCGCCTCGGCCGCGCCGGGATGCACCTGCCAGAATCCGCTTCCGCTGACCCGGAAGCGCCGCCCGCCCACGACCTCCTCGACCGCCTCGGCGCGCCCCCCGTCGGCCTGCCGACCGTCCACGAGCACCATCTGGTCCCCCGTCGACGACGCGATCACCTCGACCGACCCGTGTCCGGACCACCGGCGACCGGTCACGCCGGCCTCCACCACGACCGGGTGCGCGATGCGGCACCAGTCGACGGGTACGACGCCGTGCGACCGGTGAGGCCGCAGCCCCGCCCGGCCCGCGTCGTCCACGGCGTACTGAACCCGAGTCCGCCAGCCCAGGCCGTCGGGTGCGCCCGGCACCTCCTCGACCACGACGTCGCGCTCGATCCCGGCCAGCCGGGCGAGCTGCTCGTGCACGACCGCGGCCTTCAGGGTCCGCTGCGCCGCCGGGTCGGCGTGCTGCCAGTCGCACCCGCCGCACCGACCGGGACCGGACCACGGGCACGGCGGCACGACTCGGTCCGGCGAGGCCCGCAGCACCTCGACCGCGTCGGCCCGCCAGAACGTCGACGTCCGCCCGCCCTCGGTGACGGAGACCCGGACCCGCTCGCCGGGAAGCGCATGCCGGACGAAGACGACCCGGCCCTGGTGGCGCGCCACGCAGTGGCCGCCGTGCGCCACCGCGTCCACGTCGACCACGAAGGAGGCGGGCACAGAACCCGCCGGAAAGCCGTCGGTGCCGCTCAGGACGCGCCGTCCTTGCCGGGACCCCCGCCCTGCCCGCCGGTGCCGCCGGGGCCGCCCGGACC
>JBOGDY010000444.1:0-2280 GCA_050742955.1 Actinomycetes bacterium
GGTCATCCGGGGCCGCGCAGGTCAAGCAGGTCGGGCAGGTCAGGGCCCAGAACAAACACCTGCGCCTCGCAGACTCCTACGGCCTTGCGGCTTCAGATCAACGCCGCAGGCTGTCGCCGCAGTGCGGCTTCTCGTCGGTGGAGGGCACGACATCGATCTTCGACGCCGGCGCGTTGTCGGCATCGATCAGCAGTGCGATCCGCTTCTCACCATCAGCCATGTCGACATCCCCTCGTCCCGCGGAGCCTACGGGTCACGACCTCCGGCGACGGATATCTGCGCCCGACGGTCGGGCTACAGCGCAGGGAGACATCACATCGGTGCCCTCCCGGCGTACGGCAAGGAGGCCTACGACCACCTGGCCGCAGGGACCGGCCACCACCACGCCCCGCGCCTCCTGGCGGCTGGTCGAGCGCGGTGTTGACCCCCCACGGGTGTCTTCCCTCCAGTCGTTCGGCTCGATCAGGCGAACCACCTCCCGGCCACAGGCTGCGTGAGACGTCGGACACAAGCTCCTGAGCCGGCTGCTACACCGCTAGGCGAGCTCGCCGCGCAGCCGCTCGCGCAGGCCGGTCGCGCGCGTGGCGGGCCGGGCGACGGCGTCGACGAGTGCCTCGGCCGACCCGATCACCCGCACGTGCGTCGTCGCCCGGGTCACCGCGGTGTACAACGTCTCCCTGGTGCCCAGCGGCGAGCCGGCTGCCGGCAGCAGCACCGTGATCCGCTCGAACTGGCTGCCCTGGCAGCGGTGCACGGTCATCGAGTGCAGCGACCGCACCGCGCCGAGCCGGACGAGCGGCACTATGATCGGCGCGCCGCCTCGGCCGAACGCGGCCACCAGGCCGCCGTCACCGTCGGCCACGACCACGCCGGTGTCGCCGTTGTACAGCCCGACGTCGTAGTCGTTCGCGGTGACGAGCAGCGGCTCGCCGGCGTAGCGCCCGTCGGCCCGGACGTCGACCGGGTGCGCGTCGGCGACCCACCGGTCGGCCAGCGCACTCCAGTGCTGCACGCCGCGCGGGCCGCGGCGGTGGGCGCACAGCAGCCGATGCCGGTCCAACGCCTCCAGCGCGGCGACGACGTCGCCGCTCCGAGCGGCCTCGCGCAGCGCCGCGCCGCTGCCTACTACGTCTTCTCGTACGGCGTCGAGCTGGCCTGTCGAAAGAGAGGCCTCGTCATCGACCTCGACGAGCTCGACCTCCGGACTACCGGCCGAGCGCAGCACCGCCAGCACGTCGTCGCCGCGACCTTCCTGCACCGCGGCCGCCAACCGCGCGATGCCGCTGCTCGCCGCGAACCGCCGGTTGGTCCTCAGCGGAGCGACGGCCACGGACGCTGTACGACGGGAAGTCTCGGCCCGGTCGACCAGGTCGGCCAGCACTGCCCCGGCCTCCACCGACGCAAGCTGATCCGGGTCGCCCACCAGCACCAGCCGGGTCGCCGGCCGCAGCGCCTCGAGCAGCCGGGCCATCAGTGTCAGCGACACCATCGACGCCTCGTCGACCACGACCACTTCGACTGGCAACCGGTTGGTGCGGTCATGCCGGAACCGGCTTCGCGCCTCCGGTCGCCAGCCGAGCAGCCGGTGCAGCGTGGTCGCGGACAGCTCGCCGAGCCGGTTACGGTCGGCGGCCGGCAACGTCGCCGCCGACGACCGCACCGCCTCCTCCAGCCGGGCGGCCGCCTTGCCGGTGGGCGCGGCCAGCGCGATCCGGAGCTCCGGGTGCTGCTCGCGCAGCAGCGCCAGCAGTCGGCTCACCGTCGTGGTCTTGCCCGTGCCAGGGCCGCCGGCCAGCACGCTGACCGGGGACAGCGCGCAGATCCGCGCGGCCTCCCGCTGGTCGTCGTCCTTGCCCGCGGCGAACAGCCGGTCCAGGCCAGCATTCAGCACATCGAGGTCCAGGTCGTCCGGCTGCGACGCGACCCGCTCGCGCAGCTCGCGGGCGACCTGCTTCTCCTGGTCCCAGTACCTGGCCAGCCAGACCCGCGAGCCGGCCATCCGCAGCGGCGCGCCGTCGCCCACCAACGAGCTGGCGGCCACGCGAGGCTCCCAGTCGTCCGGCCAGTCGAGCGGCACGTCGGTGGTCGGCGCCTCGGAGTCGTCGTCCACGTCCCGGCTCGTCCTCTCTGCGGCCGTGGCGAGGTCGAGCACCACCGAGCCGTGCCGGGTCGAGCGCACCACCAGCGCCGCGGCGAGCAGCACCGCGTCGTCGGTCTCGCCGCCGATCACCCCGAGCCGGCGCGCTACGTGCACGTCGGCCGCCGACAGGATGCCGGCCC
>JBOGDY010000445.1:0-2263 GCA_050742955.1 Actinomycetes bacterium
GCGCCGGGCCGCGGCGAGGGCGCTGCCCGCGACCCCCCGGGTCGCGGCCGCGGGCGGGCTGCTCGCCGCGTTCGACGAGCGGCTGCCCTTCGACCTCACGGACGGCCAGCGACAGGTGTCAGCGGCCATCACCGACGACCTGGCCCGGGACCACCCGATGCACCGGCTGCTGCAGGGCGAGGTCGGCTCCGGCAAGACCGTGGTCGCGCTGCGGGCGATGCTCGCCGTCGTCGACGCCGGAGGTCAGGCCGCGCTGCTCGCCCCGACCGAGGTGCTGGCCGCCCAGCACCACCGGTCGGTGTCCGAGATGCTCGGCCCCCTGGCCGAGCGTGGCCTGCTGGGCGGCGCCGACATCGGCACCCGGGTCGCCCTGCTCACCGGCTCGCAGAACGCGGCCGCACGCCGCCGGTCGCTGCTCGAGGTGGCCTCCGGCGACGCCGGCATCGTGGTCGGGACCCATGCCCTCATCCAGGACCGGGTCGACTTCCTCGACCTGGGTCTGGTCGTCGTCGACGAGCAGCACCGCTTCGGTGTGGAGCAGCGGGACGCGTTGCGGGCCAAGGCCGACCGACCGCCGCACGTGCTGGTGATGACGGCGACACCCATCCCGCGCACGGTCGCGATGACCGTCTTCGGTGACCTCGACGTCTCCACCCTGACCGAGCTGCCGGCCGGCCGGTCGCCGATCGTGACCCACGTCGTGCCCGCGGGGGAGAAGCCCCACTTCCTGCGGCGCGGGTGGCAGCGGGTCCGCGAGGAGGTGGACGCCGGCCACCAGGCCTACGTGGTCTGCCCGCGGATCGGGGATGCCGAGGGGGCGGAGGACTCCAGCGGCGACGAGCCGCCGGACGATCCCGGTGAGGGTCCCGACACGCGACCGCGGCGGCAGCCCCTCGCCGTCGGAGACGTGCACGCCGAGCTCACCGCGTCAGGGCCCCTCGCCGACCTGCGGGTCGAGGTCCTCCACGGCCGGCTGGCGTCCGAGACCAAGGACGACGTGATGCGCCGGTTCGCGGCCGGCCAGGTCGACGTGCTCGTCGCCACGACCGTGATCGAGGTCGGGGTCGACGTGCCCAACGCCACCGCGATGGTGGTCATGGACGCCGACCGCTTCGGGGTCTCGCAGCTGCACCAGCTGCGGGGCCGGGTGGGCCGCGGTGGCGCGCCGGGGCTGTGCCTGCTGGTCACCGACGCGGCGGACGGCTCGCCTCCCCGGGCCCGGCTCGACGCCGTCGCGGCCACGGTCGACGGGTTCGAGCTGTCCCGGGTCGACCTCGAGACGCGCCGCGAGGGCGACGTGCTCGGGGCGTCGCAGTCGGGTCGGCGGTCCAGCCTCAGGCTGCTGGCCGTGATCCGCGACGAGGCGGTGATCGAGCAGGCCCGCAGGGAGGCGACCGCGATCGTCGAGGCGGACCCGGACCTCACCAACCACCCTGTGCTGCTGGAGAGCATCACCGCCCTGCTCGACGAGGAGCGCACCGAGTTCCTGGAGAAGGCGTGAGCACCCCATGACCCGGATCGTGGCCGGCGCCGCGGGCGGCCGGCGCCTCGCCGTACCCGTGGGGAGTGGCACCCGACCCACCTCGGACCGCGCCCGCGAGGGGTTGTTCTCCACGCTGCAGGCGCTGCTCGGCTCGCTCGCCGGCGCCCGGTTCCTCGACCTCTACGCCGGCTCCGGCGCGGTCGGCCTCGAGGCGCTGAGCCGGGGAGCCGCGCACGTGCTGCTGGTCGAGTCGCAGGGCGCCGCGGCGCGCACCGTCCGAGCCAACGTGGCCGCCGTCGGGCTACCGGGTGCCGAGGTCCGCACGGCCCCGGTCGAGCGGACGGTGGCCCGTGCGCCCGGCACGCCGTCGTACGGCGTGGTGTTCCTCGACCCCCCCTTCGACCTGCCCGACGACGACCTGCGAAGGGTGCTCGTCGCCCTCCACGGCAACGGCTGGCTGACCGTGGACGCCCTGGCCGTCGTCGAGCGCTCCGTCCGCGGCGACGGCTGGTCGTGGCCGGACGGGTTCACGGCCGAGCGTTCCCGCCGCTACGGCGAGGCCGGCCTTTGGTACGGTCGCGCCGCCGGGCAGCCGCCGGCAGGTCGTTGACAGGCCATTGACAGGTCGGGAGTCGGGCGAAGGGATCCCACCGGTGCGTCGTTGCGTGTGCCCAGGCTCGTTCGACCCGGTGACGAACGGCCATCTCGACGTCATCGGGCGGGCCAGCCGGCTCTACGACGACGTCACGGTGGCGGTGCTGATCAACCAGTCCAAGCGGG
>JBOGDY010000446.1:0-2259 GCA_050742955.1 Actinomycetes bacterium
CCAGGTGTGGGGGGAAGCGCTCGAGCGTCAGGTCGCGGAGCGCGTCGAACAGTGCCCGGGCGTCGTCCTCGGTGTGAGCGGCGAAACCGGGTCCCAGGCGTCGGAGACCCTTTCTGCGGTACCAGTGGGAGAGCAGACGGTCCCGCAGCGGTCCGGGTTCGGTGTGCGCCTGCACGACGTCCAGCGTGTCGCGCATGCCGGTGTAGTAGAGGCTCCAGTCCTGCTGTTGCCGACCGGCACTGCCGTGTCGACGGTGCCAGTAGTAGCAGGTGTAGTCGGCGAGCACCGACACGACCTCGGCCCGGAAGTAAGCCGTCATGACGAAGGCGTGGTCGTCCAGTCGTCGCGGTCCCTCGAGGAACCGGATGCCGTGCTGGACCAGGAACGCCCGACGGAACATCTTGTGAGGGGTCAGCAGCAGGACCAGCGGTGGGTCGTCGGCCAGGGTGGCCTTGGGCCGGTTCCGCTCGAAGAGCGGTCCGGTGCGAAACGGCTTGTTCCGCCGGGCCTCCTTGCCCACGACGACGTCGGAGCCGTTCGCCTCGGCGTACGCGTACATCCGGGCGAGCGCCTCGTCGCCGAGCTCGTCGTCGTGGTCCACGAACTGGACGTACGTGCCGCGGGCGGCGTCGATGCCGACGTTGCGTGGCCGGCCGGGCCAGCCCGACGGCGGGATGTGGATGGTGCGGACGTTCGGCGCACCGGCCGCGAGCTCGTCGAGCCTCGTCGCGGTGCCGTCGGTGGACCCGTCGTCGACGAAGATCACTTCGAACTCGTCGGCCGGCATGGACTGGCGTTCCAGGGACCGCAGCAGGTCGTCGAGGTAGCGACCCGGGTTGTACACCGGGACGACCACACTGACCTTGATCGACATCAATGGACCCCTGTGGTGGCGGTGCCCGGGACCCAGGGACGGCGGTGGGGCACCGGATTCAGTGCGCAAGACTACCGAGGCGACCGTCGGTGATGAGGAGGCTCGTGCCGCTCCCCTCGTTCCTGATCGTGGGCGCCCAGAAGTGCGGGACGTCGACGCTGCACCGGCTGGCCGCCGGCCACCCGCAGGTCTTCATGTCCGTCCCGAAGGAGCTGCACTTCTTCGACAAGCGCTGGGAGCGCGGGGTCGAGTGGTACGCCGAACAGTTCACCCCGTCGTGGCGTCACAGGCAGCTGGGCGAGACGACGCCCTACTACATGTACGACGAACGGGCCAGGTCACGGCTCGTCGAGACCTTGCCGCACGCGCGCATCGTCGCCATCCTGCGCAACCCGATCGACCGCGCCTACTCGCACTACTGGCACGACCGACGTGTGCTCCCGGACACGCCGTCCACCTTCGAGGACGCCCTGACCGCGGAGCGGAACGGCCCGTTCGCGGCCCGGGCCTCGACGCGCGGTGAGCAGGCGACCGCGGCACGGAAGCGGCACCATGACTCCTACGTCGACCGCGGACACTACGTCGACCAGCTTGAGCCGTTCGGCACGGCCTACGGGCGCTCCCGCGTCCATGTCATCCTGCTCGAGGACCTCGTGCACGACCGGATCGGCTGCCTGCGGGAGCTGTTCACCTTCCTCGAGGTCCGGGTGGGCCCCGCGAGGCGGAGCAAGGATCGTCAGGCCAACCCCTACCGGGAGCGCGACGACTCACGGGGGAACCGGCAAGTCAGCTACCCGCCGATGGCGCCGGAGACGCGGGCGAGGCTGGCGGCGTACTACGACCCCTTCAACCAACGGTTGTCCGCCTGGATGGGACGGGACCTCAGCCACTGGCGCTGACCCGGCCAGGCTGACCGGTGCGAGGAGCCGACCCCTCGTACCCTGACCGCCATGCGCAGGTACCGCGGGGCGGCTCGGCTGGCCGGTGTCGACGTCGCCCGGGCACTCGCGCTGTTCGGCATGATGTCGGTGCACGTGTTCCCGCCGTTCACCGACGACGGCGCACTGCACCCGGCGTACGCCGTGGCCGCCGGGCGGTCCGCAGCACTGTTCGCGGTGCTGGCCGGGGTGGGGCTGGCCCTGGCTAGCGGGGGCATCCGGCCGCCGGTCGGCGCCGGCCTCCGTGCCGCCCGGGTCGGGGCCCTCGCGCGCGCGGCGCTCCTGCTGGTGCTCGGGCTGCTGCTCGGCGAGGTCGACTCCCCGCCGCTGGTGATCCTGGCGTACTACGCGGTGCTGTTCGCCGCCGCCCCGCCGTTCCTCGGGCTGCGGGCCCGGACGCTCGCGGTCCTGGCCGCGGGATGGGCGCTGCTCGCCCCCGTGGTGAGT
>JBOGDY010000447.1:0-2257 GCA_050742955.1 Actinomycetes bacterium
GCCGCCAGCGCACCCACCGTCAGCGACATCTCGCGCACCGGCGTCACGTGGGCGTCCGCAGCGTCTCCGCGGTGGCGACCGCACGCAGCACGGCCATCGCCTTGTTCCGGCACTCGTCGTCCTCGGCCGCGGGGTCGGAGTCGGCGACGATCCCGGCCCCGGCCTGGACGTGCACGGTCCCGTCAAGCACCAGCGCGGTGCGGATCGCGATCGCGGTGTCCGCGTCACCGGCGAAGTCGAGGTAGCCCACGCACCCTCCGTAGAGGCCGCGCCTGGTGGGCTCGAGCCCCTCGATGATCTCCATCGCGCGGGGCTTGGGCGCGCCGGACAGGGTGCCGGCGGGGAAGCACGCGGCGAGCACGTCGAAGGCGCTGCGTCCCTCGGTCACCGTGCCGACGACGGTGGACACGATGTGCATGACGTGGCTGTAGCGCTCCACCGACATGAAGTCCACGACGTCGACGCTGCCGGGGACGCAGACGCGCCCCAGGTCGTTGCGGCCCAGGTCGACCAGCATCAGGTGCTCGGCGCGTTCTTTGGGGTCGGCCAGCAGGTCGGCCGCGAGTGTCGCGTCCTCCTCGGGGGTCTCTCCCCGCCAGCGGGTGCCGGCGATGGGGTGCAGCATCGCCTTGCCGTCCTTGACCTTGACCAGGGCCTCCGGGCTGGACCCGACGACGTCGAAGCCGTCGAACCGCAGCAGGTACATGTACGGACTGGGGTTGCTGACCCGCAGCATCCGGTAGACGTCGAGCGCGTCGGCGGTGGTCGTCATCTCGAAGCGCTGGCTCAGGACCACCTGGAACGCCTCGCCGGCCTTGATCTCCTCCTTGATGGCCTCGACCCCAAGCTGGTACGCCTCGGCGTCGGTGCGCCGGATGTACGCCGGCTCCGCGCCGGTGTCGTAGCTGGCCACGGTCGCCGGCGCGGGCGCGGCGAGGTCGGCGGTCATCGCGTCCAGCCGGGCGACCGCGTCGGCGTAAGCCCAGTCGACCCGCTCGTCGCTGTCGTCGTAGTTCACGGCGTTGGCGATCAGCAGGATGGAACCGTCGGCGTGGTCGAGCACCGCGAGGTCGGTGGCGAGCATCATCGCCAGCTCCGGTACGCCGAGGTCGTCGGCCGCCAGCGCAGGGAGGCGCTCCAGCCGTCGCACCGCGTCGTAGCCGATGAAGCCCACCAAACCACCCGTGAGCGGGGGCAGCTCCGGGAGCCGGTCGGTGTGCAGGGCCTCCGTCGTGGCCCGCAGCGCCTGCAGCGGGTCGCCGTCGGTCGGCACCCCGACCGGTGGCTCGCCGATCCAGTGCGCCTGCCCGCCGCGCTCGGTCAGCGTCGCGTGCGACCGGGCGCCGACGAAGGAGTAGCGCGACCACACCCGTCCGTGCTCGGCGGACTCGAGCAGGAACGTCCCCGGCCGCCCGGCGGCCAGCTTGCGATAGACGCCGACCGGCGTCTCACCGTCCCCGAGGAGCCGGCGCGTGACCGGGATGACGCGCCGGCTGCGGGCCAGCTCGCGGAACGTCGCGAGGCCCGGCGCCGCCGTCGGTGTGCTCATGGGCTCCATTGTGGCGGTGCCGGCCCGGCGGCGGTCCCGGCGCCACCGTGCCCGGTCGAACGTGTAGGGCGGCCGCTGCCGTGGTGCGTACTTGGACGACGCGTAGGTGCTGTACGGCCAGTCACCCCACCAGTCGCCGAACTCCCCTGGGACGCGGACGTCGAGGTGGGCCGGGTAGCGGCGGGCGCCGCGGTCGACGAGGTCGCCACCGGGGTCGGCCGGCACACGGCCACCCCGTTCCGTGACCAGCTCCAGCCGACAGCCGGCCGCATTGATCAGCGCGAAGAGGGCCTCGACTCGACTGCCCGGGCTGCGGCCGGCCTCGAGATCTTCCACGGTGCGCCGAGACAGCTTCGCCGCCACGGCCGCGCCCCGCTGGCTGAGGTCTGCGTGGCGCCGGGCAGCCCGCAGCAGCCGCGCCACCTGCTGCGCGGGATTTGGCGTCGGGGCACCCGTCACAACCCGATCCTGTGCGCCAGCCGGTCACCGAGGTCGATGCTCGCCACATCTGTGGACAGGTTCCCCGGTTCCACTCGCCTGTGGAGCCGGCGGTCGGTCCCTACGGGTCTCCGGCACGGCCTTGTGCTCTGCCACGAAATATGGGGCAGAGCACAAGGGGGGTGGGTGAGCGGGCATGCGTCGGCTGGGGAGGAGGGAGAGGACGCTCTGCGGGGGAGGGGATGCGCCCTGCGGGACCTCCGCGCGGCG
>JBOGDY010000448.1:0-2248 GCA_050742955.1 Actinomycetes bacterium
TGCTGGTGCCCGAGTGCCCGGACGGTGCCAGGGCCACGGCGGTCGCGTCGGCCGTGCTGTCAGCGCTGCGGCACCCCACGGACCTCGACGGGATCCCGGTCCAGATCGGCGCCTCGATCGGGGTGGCACTCGCGCCGGCACACGCCCGGAACGTGAGTGGCCTGCTCAAGCATGCGGACATCGCCATGTACGCCGCGAAGGCGTCGGGCGGCGGATCACGGGTCTACGAGGCCCACACCGACACCTCCAGCCCGGCCCGGCTGGCGCTGGTGATGGACCTCCGCAGCGCGCTGGACGACGGCGACCTCAGCATCCACGTGCAACCCAAGGCCGACCTGGCTACCGGGGAGGTGGCGTCCGTCGAGGTGCTCGCCCGCTGGGAGCACCCGCGGCACGGCGTGCTCCTGCCCGACGAGTTCATCCCTCTCGCCGAGCGGACCGGGCTGATGCGCCAGCTCACCGTCCAGATCCTGCGGCTGGCGCTGGGCCATTGCGCGCAGTGGAACCGCGACGGCCGGCAGGTGAACATCGCGGTGAACCTCTCGGCCCGCAGCCTCACCGACGTCGACCTCTGCGAGGAGGTCGACCACCTGCTGACCGCCTACGGGGTCCCGGCCCATCTGCTCACCCTCGAGATCACCGAGAGCACGCTGATGGCCGACCCCGACCAGGCCATCCGCTCCCTGTGCCGGCTGCGGGCCCTCGGCGTGCGGCTGTCCGTCGACGACTTCGGCGTGGGCTACTCCTCCCTGTCCAGCCTGAGCCGGCTTCCGGTGCAGGAGCTCAAGATCGACCGGAGCTTCGTGCGGGGGATGGCCGACAGCGTCGACGACGCGCTGATCGTCCGGTCGATCGTCGACCTCGGCCGCAACCTGGCCCTGGACGTGGTGGCTGAGGGCGTCGAGAACGCCCAGGCCTGGGAGCAGCTGCGGGCGATGGGCTGCCACCTCGCCCAGGGGTACCACGTGGCCCGGCCGATGCCGCCCTCGCAGCTCGAGGCGTGGCTCGCGCACTGGCAGCGGACCCGTCCGACGGCAGATGACGCCACCCTCGTCGCCCCGCGCGCCCGGGCCTAGCGCCCAGCTGGCGGCCGAGCGGTCTCCCCCTCACCAGCCAAGCGGCCGGTTCGGGTCGCCGCCGGACCGGCGTAACTCTCGCCGGTCTGGCTCGTTGTGCGGCTCTGGATGGGTGTTTCGGCGAGGGAACTCGGTGTCCGGGATCGAGGAGAGCGATGTCCGTTCTACGCCTCTTCACGCCGCTGGTGGCAGCGCTGCTTCTGGTGTGCGGGACTGCCGGGCCGGCTGCAGGCCGAACCGGACAGGCAGAGCCGGGGGACGCTTTCGGAGGATCGGTGCTCAAGACCGGTTGGTGGTGGAAGGCCAACGAGACGCCCCTGGACGAGACGACGGTGCCACCGCCCCAACTGTCGCCACCGAACGTGCCAAAGGGGACGCTTCCCGTCTCCACCGTGAACGGTGAGCCGGAGAAGCTGTCCGCGATCGAGTTCACGGTTGCCGCGAAGAAGGGCTCACTCGTGGAGTCCTTCGTCCTGGCAGTCCGAGAGAGCGAGCAAGCCGGCGTCAATGTCAACCAGGATGCCGCGAAGGTGGCCGCCTGCCCCGTGACGGACGTCTTCTGGGCGGACGGGCAGTCCGCGAAGTGGAATGCGCGGCCTTCCTATGACTGTGACCTCGGCCTGGCGCCGGGAGTGCGCAGCAAGGACGGTGTCTGGCGCTTCGACCTGACCATGATGGCCGGTCTCTGGCTGTCCCCGACCAGCACCCGTTCACCTTCCGTGGTCCTTGTCGAGCAGGGCGAGGCTCCCGAGAGCTTCCAGGTCGTCTACGACGGGCCGAAGGCCGACGGGATCGGGCTGCACGTGGTCACCTCGCCTGCGCCCGCCGGACTGGGCGGTGGTGGGGCCGGTGCGCCACCACCGCCAGGTCCGGTCAGTGAGGGTGGCGTCGGCGGCGGTCCGTTGACCTCCTCGTCCGGATCGGGCGGTGCCGCACCGTCCTCCCCGCCCCTGGACGCCGCGGGCGTTCCGCCGCCTGCCGAGGCGGCTCCGGAGGCCGCTCCCGCAGCCGACAGCCAGCTCGTCTCGACGGCCGCCGCCGGTCCGCCGTGGTATGCCGGGATCCCGCGAGGCGGCCTGCTGCTCGTCCCCTTCGCGCTCGGCCTCGCCTATCTCGTGATGCTTGCGCTCGGCCCGGACGCCCAGCCGGCAACCGCAACGGCCCAGCACGGC
>JBOGDY010000449.1:0-2244 GCA_050742955.1 Actinomycetes bacterium
TCGCCGATGCGCTGCACGTCCTGGCCGGCCGTGGGCTCACGGTCATCCTGGTGGCCCACGGGCTCGGTCCCATGACCCCGCTGGTCACGCGAACGCTTCAGCTGGACGACGGGGTGGTCACGCACGAAGGCCCGGGTCCGGCCGGTAGCGCTGCGCCCGACGCGCACCACCTCGACGACGAGCCCGGCCCGGCCGGGCTGGGTCTGAGCGGCTGAGGAGGCCTGATGGAGCTCCTGGAGTTCGACTTCATGCGGCGCGCTCTGCTGGCGGCCTTCCTGGTGGGGCTGGTGGCCCCCACGGTCGGTGTGTTCGTCGTGCAGCGTCGGCTGGCCCTGGTCGGCGACGGCATGGGCCACGTCGCCCTGACCGGTGTTGCGCTCGGGCTGGTCACCGGTGGGTCCCCGGTGCCGGTGGCGCTCGCCGTCACCGTCGCCGGCGCCGTGGCGCTCGAGCTGGCCCGCGCCGGCGGCCGCGCCAGCGGCGACCAGGCGCTGGCGATCCTCTTCTACGGCGGCATCGCCGGCGGCGTGGTCATCGCCAGCAAGGCACCCGACGGCTCGGTGGGCGGGCTCACCTCCTACCTGTTCGGGTCGATCACCACGACCACGGCCGACGACCTGACCCTCTTCGTCGTCCTGGCCGTCGTCGTCCTGACGGTGACGGCGCTGCTCTACCGCGACCTGTTCGCCGTGAGCTACGACGAGGACTACGCGCGCGCCGCGGGCCGGCCGGTGCTGGCGCTCAACGTCGTCCTCGCGGTGATGGTCGCGGTGACGGTGGTGCTCTCGATGCGCATCGTCGGACTGCTGCTCATCAGCGCGCTGATGGTGATCCCGGTCGCAACGGCTCAGCTGGTCGGGCGCAGCTTCCGCGGCACGCTCCTTCTCTCCGTCGTCATCTCCCTGGCCGTCGGCGAGGCCGGGGTCGTCGGCTCCTACTACGCGGACACGCCCAGCGGCGGCAGCATCGTCGTACTCGCGGTCGCCCTCTTCGCGGTCGTCGCCGGCTGGTCCTGGGGCCGCACCGCGCTGCACCGGCGGCGGGCTGGCGCACAGAGCCACTTCCACGAGCACGGCGAGCACTGCGGCCACCAACCGGTGCAGCACGGCGACCACGTCGACTACCTGCACGACGGGCACCGGCACGCCGCGCACGCCGGCCACTACGACGAGCACTGAGGGCAGCGGCCAGATGAACCACCACCAGCCCGTCAGCGCCGCCGGTGCCGCCGGTGCGGACGTCGGGCCCGCCCGTCGCACCACCCGCCAACGCACCGCGGTCGCCGAGGCCCTCGACTCGGTGACCGACTTCCGCAGCGCGCAACAGCTCTACGAGCTGCTCCGGGACCGTGGCGAGCGGGTCGGCCTGGCCACCGTCTACCGCACGTTGCAGGCCATGGTCGACGGCGGTGAGGTGGACGCCATGCGGGCCGCCGACGGCGAGACGAGCTACCGTCGCTGCCGCACCACCGGCCACCACCACCACCTGGTCTGCCGCGGCTGCGGACGGACGGTCGAGGTCGAGGGACCCGACGTCGAGGCGTGGGCCGAGGCGATCGCCACCGCACACGGCTTCACCGACGTGGAGCACACCGTCGAGGTCTTCGGCACCTGCGAGCGCTGCCTCACCGGTGCGAGGTGAACGCCACCACCTGCTGGAAGGTCGGCCGGTTCTGCCAGTCGATCGGGCGGACCCCGACCAGGCCGGCCGCCACGTGCCGGATGTCGTCCTGGTGCTTGTCGTAGGTCAGGTCGTCGACGCCGCCGGCGCCCTGGTCGGCGACAACCCGGTCCGCGGCCGCCGCCAGCGACGTCGCCAGCTGGTCACGGCAGGCGGCGAGCGAGCCACCGCCGCAGTAGGTGCGTGAGTAGGGCGACTCGACGGGCTGCCCGAGCGCCTGTCGCAGGTCCTTGCTGACGTAGCCGTACCAGGCGACGCCGTTCCACGCCGACCCCTGGCCCAGCCGGGGATGGTTGTCCAGTCCCTGCGGCAGGTCACCGGCCAGCTCGCCCAGAGTCCCGGCGATCACGTCGCGAGCGACTGACTCCTCACCGGGGCGTTCGGTGCTCTGCGACTCCCACCACTCGTCGAACAGGGCCACCGCCTGCTGGTGCGAATAGCTGCCGTCCCGGTCACGGTCGACCCGGTGCGCGCCGTCGTCGAGCCAGCCGCGCAGCAGCGCCACCGCCGCGGTCGTGCGCGGGTCGTCGCCGACGACGTCGAGCAGCAGGGGCAGCGTGTAGC
>JBOGDY010000450.1:0-2235 GCA_050742955.1 Actinomycetes bacterium
GCGGCCACCCCAATCCGGTCCTCGTCACCGAGGTCGCTGACCTGCCGCCCGGCACGGCTCTCGACGCCGGCGCCGGAGAAGGCGCGGACGCGTGCTGGCTGTCCGCCGCTGGCTGGCGCGTCACCGGCATCGACCTCTCGACCATCGCCCTGCAACGTGCCTCGGCAGAGGCGGAACGACGGGGCCTCGACGTCTTGTGGCAGCACCTCGACCTGACCCGCGAGCCCGCAGCCGGGACGTATGACCTGGTCTCGGCGCACTACCTGCACCTGCCGGCCGCCCCGCGACGGACCCTGTTCACGCACCTCGCCGCCGCCGTCGCACCAGGCGGCACCCTGCTGGTTGTCGGGCACGATCCCAGCGACCTGGACACGTCGATGCCCAGGCCGGGACTGGCAGAGATGTGGTGGAACGCACATGAGGTCGCCGACTCGCTCGGCGACGGGTGGACGGTCGAGGTCGCCGAGACGCGGCCGAGACCCGCCACCGACCATGAGGGCCGCGAGGTCACGGTCCACGACGCGGTGCTCCGCGCCCGGCGTGACCCCGCCTGAGGCGGCCCCGTCGTGGAACGCAGAAGCGAGGTCAGCGCGCGCCGTCTCCTAGGCCGCGACGGCTTCCCGGCGCGCCGTCGTCCGCGTCGACTCGGCACGGGCGATCCGACGGCCGAGGAGGCCGAACGCGAACATCACCGGCAGGGCGGCGCTGCCCATCGAGGTGACCATCAGGATGCCGAACGCGAGCGGGATGGTCGTGAGGAGCAGCACGGCGGGCAGGGTCGGCCGGAACCGCGTCACCAGCAGCGTCGCCCCGAGTGCGGTCGAGCAGAGCATCGTGAGAACGAAGCCGGGCACGGTCACGAGCCACGCGACGTTGAAGAGCGTCGCCTCGATGCCGTCGCCGTGGTTGCCGGTCCACTGGGTCCAGTAGTCGAGGAAGACGCCGGCGCACGCGATGGCGTAGCTGGCGATGGTCACACGCCACATCCACCTCTCGAATCCGCGGGGCTGCCGGCGCCGGTAGACGACGTACGCGCAGAGCGTGAAGGCGACGAACACCGGGAACCAGATCTTGCCGTACGTGACGTATACGAGGTCCGGCTTCGCCCAGTCGAGCACCGGCGCGAGCAGGTCTGCCGCGGGCTCGGCCCAGGCCGCCGTGAGCGGCAGATCGAGGTCCTCCTTGCCGTCCGCGGTCGCGAACCGGGACAGGGCGTGCAGCTGTCCCACAATCAGCCCGACCCAGGCCATCACCCAGGCGAAGCGGCCGATCCGCCGCTGATTCTCCACTGACTCGAACACGACGTGCCTCCCGATCCGGGGGCGCCCGGTGGCGCCGCCATGGCCCACGCTACGAACGCGCGCGGCCCCGGTCGTCGGCTCCAGGGTGGGACTGTTCTCCACCCCTGGTTGGACGCCGCGAAGGGGGTGCGCGGCCGTACCCTCGGAAGGTGAAGAACCGGCTGCGTCCCGCGGATGTCCTCGTGCCGGCCGCCGTCGCAGCGGTCGGGATCCTCGAACTGTTCGTGGTGCTGCCGGACGGCTGGGTCTACGGCCTGGTCCTGGAGACGGGCACGGCGCTGCTCCTGATCTGGCGGAGGTTCTGGCCACTGGTCACGTCGACCTCCGCGGCGGGGGTGCTGCTGCTACTGCCCTGGACCGGTCCTCAGCTCAACGAGTTGGCGGTGCCGATCCTCTTTCTTGCCCTGATCTGCTACTCGCTGGGCCGGTGGATCGTGAACCTGCGCGGGCTGGTCGGCATCGGGCTGCTGCTGCTGATGTTCCTGGGCGACTACCTGCTGGTCGACGCTCGGGCCCACAACTTCACCGACGTGGTGTTCGTGTCGACGCTCGTGCTGCCGCCGTACATCTTCGGCCGGATCTCCCGGAAGCTCGCCGTCCAGTCCGAGATGCTCGCCCGGCATCAGGAGCTGATCCGCGACCAGGCGGTGCGCGACGAGCGGGACCGGATCGCTCGCGAGCTGCACGACGTGATCGCCCACTCGCTGAGCGCGATGGTGGTGCAGACCGCGGCGGCGCAGGATCTGGTCCGGAGGTCACCGGAGCGTGCGTCCGCGCTGCTCGCCTCGGTCGTGGACACCGGCCGCAGGGCGCTGGAGGAGACCGGCCAGCTGCTGCACCTGATCCGGGACGACGCCGACGAGCTGGGCCTGCACCCGGCGCCCGGCCTGGCCGACGTTCCTGTCCTGGTGTCGACCTTCCGGGAGAGCGGGCT
>JBOGDY010000451.1:0-2234 GCA_050742955.1 Actinomycetes bacterium
TCCCGGAGACGGCGACACCGACGGCGATCGTCCGGTAGCGCGTGAACCACCCGCTCACCGCCGCCACCAGCGGCACGAACGAGCACGCCGCCGCGCACCCCACACCCAGGCCGTGCCCCAGGTAGACAACCCAGAGGGCGGGCGCGGCGGCCGTCAGCAGCAGTCCGCCGGCGAACGCTGCGGCCCCGACCAGCAGCACGGGCCGGGGGCCCCATCGATCGGCTGCCGGGCCGCTGACCGCGCCGAGACCGAAGAAGCAGGCGGAGGTCACCGAGAAGACACCCGCGGCCGCGCCCTGCCCCGCGCCGAGGTCCGCGCGCAACGGTTCGACGAAGGCGCCGTAGCTGAACGCCACGCCCACGGTGACCAGCATCGCCACGAAGGACGCGGCGGCGACCGCGCAGGCGCGACGGGAGTCCTGACCGCTCACTCGAACCCGAGCCCGTGCGCCGGGACGGCAGCCGGCCGGCGCCGAGCCTGCCACGCCCGTTCGGCGGCGCGGTGCTCTTCCCCCACCCACAGCCGGGCGAACCGGCCCGCCACCTCGTCGGGGTCGTCACCGAGGTCGACGAGCGACTTTACCTCGCGCAACGCCGTGGGTGCTCCCGTTGAGAACAGCCGGGCGGTCTCGCGGGCCCGGAGCTCCGCGGTGCCGGCCGGAACCACCAGGTCGGCCAGCCCGATCCCCACCGCCTCCGTCGCGGCCACGGTCCGGCCGCTGGACATCAGCTCGATCGCCCGCCCTCGGCCCACCGCCTCGGTGAGCCAGGCGGCGCCGCCCCACCCCGGGACCACCCCGAGGCGTACCTGGGTGAGCGCGAACGAGGCGTTCGCGCCCACGATCCGCAGGTCGCAGGCCAGCGCGAGCTCGACGCCGCCCCCGACAGCCACTCCCTCGACGGCCGCGATGACCGGGCATGGCAGCCGCCGCAACGCACCCAGGATCGTCTGCATCCGGTGGGACACCCGGTGCGCAGACTCCTCGGTGGTCAGGTCGGCGTAGTCGTCGAGGTCACCTCCGGCGCAGAAGAACCGGGCGCCCTCGGCCGCGATGACCACACAGGCCGGCGTGTCGGCGTACAGGCCCTCGACAGCGGCGGCGAGCTCCTCCGCGGCAGTCCGGCTCAGCGAGTTGCCCGCGTCGGGACGCCGCAGGCGGATCGTGGTCGCCGCGACGTCCCGCTCCACCTGCAGCGACGGCGCGCCCCCCACCGCTAGATGCCGAGGTAGGCCGCGCGGACCTCTTGGTTGTCCATCAGCTCGGCCGCCGGTCCCTGCAACGCGATGGAGCCGGTCTCGACGACGTAGCCCCGGTCGGCGACCTCGAGGGCCTTCTTCAGGTTCTGCTCCACGAGCAGGATCGTCAGGCCGTCCTCGTGCAGCCGCCGGATGATGTCGAAGACCTGGCTGACCACGACCGGCGCGAGACCCAGGCTCGGCTCGTCGAACATCATCAGCCGCGGCCGCACCATCAGCGCCCGCGCGATGGCCACCATCTGCTGCTCGCCGCCGGACAGGCTGCCGGCGATCTGCTTGGTGCGCTCCTGGAGACGGGGGAACAGCGCGAAGACCCGGTCGAGGGACTCGGCCCGCTTGCCGCGCGATGACTTGCCGTAGGCCCCGAGCTCGAGGTTCTCCAGGACCGACAGCTGCGGCCACAGCTCCCGGCCCTCGGGCACCAGCGAGATGCCGAGCTCCGCGCGGCGGTGCGCCGGCAGCCGGGCGAGCGACTCCCCCTCGAAGACGATGTCGCCGCGCGCGAGGGGCCGCAGCCCCGAGATCGCCCGCAGGGTGGTCGTCTTGCCCGCGCCGTTGGAGCCGACGAGGGTGACGACCTCGCCTTCCGCGACCTCGAGGCTCACACCGTAGAGCGCTTGCGCATCGCCGTAGAAGACGTCGACGTCGTTGAGCTCGAGCACCTCAGACCTCCGTCCCGTCCGCGCGTCCGCCGCCGGTCCGCACCTCGGCCTGGGAGGTCTCGTCGTCGTCGGGGCCGAGGTAGGCCTCGATCACCTCGGGGTCGTTGGCGACCTCGTCGGGCCGGCCCTCCGAGATCTTGCGGCCGTGGTCGAGGACCATGACCCGGTCGGACACGCTCATCACGGCCTGCATGACGTGCTCGATCATGATGATCGACACCCCGCGGTCGCGGATCTGGCGGATCAGGTCGACGAACCGTTTCCCTTCCACCGGGTTGAGCCCGGCGACGACCTCGTCGAGCAGCAGGACCCGAG
>JBOGDY010000452.1:0-2231 GCA_050742955.1 Actinomycetes bacterium
GGGGTCAGTGCGATGAGCGTGCTGAGCCAGGCGAGCGACCCAGGGCATGCGAGCTACGTCGAGAACGTCATGTTCGAGCGCAGCAGGGTGGTCTTCGCCTCGGTGCACGTCGTGGGCAGCAAGAACGACCTGAATCCCTGGTTGGGCCTGCCCGGCGGCGACCGGCCCACCGAGCGGCTCGCGGAGTTCAACGCCCGGATGGCCGCCAACGTGGCCTGGATCGACCGGGCCTTCGACACGGCGACGGCGAGCGGCGCCGCCGGTGTCCTGCTGCTCATGCAGGCCGAGCCAAAGGCGACAACGGCTTTCCGGGCGGTCCGCGACCGGATCCTCAAGCGCTCCCGACTGCTCGCCAAGCCGGTGCTGCTGGTCCACGGCGACGAGCACATCTTCGAGGTGCAGCGTTCCTTCGGCGGCGTGCCGAACCTCACCCGGCTCGAGACCTTCGGCGAGACGGCGAGCCGCTGGCTGCGTCTCACCGTCGACCCGCTCAAGGCAGGTGTCTTCAGCTGGACGCCGCAGACCGCGTAGGTCGGAGGACGGGTCGAGACTCCCGACCGACGAGCAGCGACTGGTAGTCGGCGAAGTAGTCAGAGGCGATCTCCGGCGCCCGGAAGCGCGCGGCGTATCGGCGTCCGGCGGCAGCGTCGAGGTGGACTTCCCCGTCGAGGACGGCCCGGATGCCGGCAGCAAGCGCCGCGGGGTTCTCCGGAGACACGACCAGCCCGCGGTCCTCGGCCAGCGTGATCGGCAGCCCCTCGGCGCCGGTCGCCACCACCGGAACGCCGAGCGCGAGAGCGGTGACGGCGCTCTGCGACCAGGCCTCCTCGCGGCTCGGCACGACGTGCACAGCGGCGCCTGCGACGTAGCGGGCCGGCTCGTGGCTCCAGCCCGGCATGTGAACCGTGCGCCGCAGCGCCGAACCCTCGACCCTTCGACGTAGCGAGCCGGCCATCGGGCCGTCGCCCACCAGGTATGTCGTCGGCGGGTCGGTCATCGAGGCGAGCGCGTCGAGGAGGAGGTCGGGCCCCTTGTCCTCTCGCAGCCTCCCGGTGAAGGTCAGTCGCGGTGACACCAGACCCGGGCGCGGCTCGGCGTACAGGGAGATGGCGGAACGGCCCTCGCGGACCCGGGCCGCGGGCACGCCGAGGTCGTGCACGAAGCTGCGGGCCTCCGGGCCGTGCACGAAGAACAGGTCCACCCGGTCGGCGGCTCGCGCCGCCTCCCGGGTGTGGTCGCCGAGCGGCCAACGGACGGCGTTGTGCTCGCTCGCGAGCACGGGGACGCCGGGCGGCGCGGACACCGCTGCGGCCCACCACGCGCCGAACATGTGGGCATGCACGAGGTCGCAGCCGTGCAGCAGTGGCCGCAACCAACGTGCGAAGGCCGGGTCAGGTGTCCATTGGCGCGTCGCGTCGCCTACCTGTTCGTGCACGGCAAAGGCAGCCACCTCGAAGCCGTAGTGTCGCGCGAGCGCGACACCCTGTGGGGTCGCGTCACCGGCCACCAGTGTGGTTCGCACCCCGAGCGCAGTCTGGGCCCGCGCGAGACGGAGCGCGGACAGCTGGGCACCACCAGGCTCGAGGACACCGATGACCCGCGCTGTGTGCACGAGGGCAGCCTCGCGTCCGGTGATGACGGCGGGGTGAACGCCGGGCCTCCCACCAGACGACGATCAGGCGTCGCGCCGGTGCCGGTCAGTCCCGCCGGTGCGGCAGACGTCACGCCGCGCGACGGCCCGCAGACCGGGTGCGCGGGCGGGGGCGACGGGGCGGCCGCCCGTCCCGTCCTCCAGTGCGGTCCCGGCGTACGACGTTGCCGTCCCGCTCCGCGGAGCGGGGCACGGTCTCGGGCTGCACCACCACCGGCTCACCGGACTCGGCCAGCAGGCGCACGGACGGCGAGCCAGGGGCCGCGGCCGACTCCTCGACCCGGAGGCCGGCGTTGCCGAAAAGCCGCCGCGCGCCGCCGAGCTGCTCGCGCTGCAGGAGCGACACGACGACCCCCGACGAGCCCGCACGCGCAGTGCGGCCGGACCGGTGCAGGTAGTCCTTGTGGTCGTTGGGCGGGTCGACGTGGACGATCAGGTCGACGTCGGAGATGTGGATGCCGCGGGCCGCCACGTCGGTGGCGACCATGACGCGCACCTGCCCGCGGGCGAACGCGTCGAGCGCCCGCTGCCGCTGGCCCTGGGTGCGGTTGCCGTGGATCGCAACGGCATCGACGTCGAG
>JBOGDY010000453.1:0-2231 GCA_050742955.1 Actinomycetes bacterium
GAGGTCGAGCGCGCCGATGCGCTTGCGCGCCTCGAGCGCCTGCGCGTCGATCAGGTCGGCGGGGATGATCCAGGCGACCTCGAACTCGAGACCGTCGGGGTCCTTGCCGTAGAGGCTCTTGGTGGTGCCGTGGTCGCTCGAGCCGGTCAGGGCCCCGGCCTGCGCCAGCACTCCCTGCAGGCGCTCGAGCTCGGCCAGGGTGTCGACCTCCCACGCCAGGTGGTAGAGGCCCACCGTGGCCCGGCCGGCCAGCGACGGCCCGGCCGCGGATCCGATCTCGAACAGCCCCAGGTCGTGGTCGTTGGTCGAGCCCGGTGCCTGCAGGAAGGCGGCGCCCCGCAGGGCGTCGAGGGCGGCGAGGGGCCGGAAGCCGAGGACGTCGCGGTAGAAGGCGACGCTGCGCTCGACGTCGGCGACGAACAGGACGGCGTGGTTGAGGCGGGTGATGGGCATGGCCGGGGAGCCTTTCCGAGCTGGCGGCGCACCGTGCACCGACTGACCAGCAGGTTAGCACAAGAAAGTTGAGCCCTCAACTAAACCGCGCGACCACTTGCGCATGATCAACGACGGGGTCGCGGCCCGCGGGGGTGGGCGAAGGGCGCATGTCCGGCATGCCGCTCTTGTGTCGGCGGCAATGTGTCACCTAGGTTGCCCTGCGTGTGAGCGGTGTCACATGCCGCTCGGCCCGCAGAACCCCGACCCCCGGAGGACTCCCACTCGTGAGAACCCAACGTCGTACGGCGCTCGCCGCCGTGGCCGGTGCCGCGGTCGCGGCAACCGCCCTGGCCACCGCGGTCGTCGCACCGGCCGCCTCGGCCGCCCCCTCGGGCGAGGCCCAGAGCTACCTCGTCCTCGCCCCGCAGGGGCAGTCGACCGACCGAGCGGCCGAGGAGGTGCGCGCCGAGGGCGGCCAGGTGGTCGCCGACTACCACCAGATCGGCGTGCTCGTCGCCCGTTCGACCGACCCGGCCTTCGCCTCGAACGTGGACGGGGCCGGTGTCGAGTCGGTCGCGTCCCAGGAGGGGCTGGGCTCCCGGCTCGATGACGAGGCGACGACCGTCGTCGGCGCATCCGCCAGGGTCATGGCCACCGGCGACCCGACCACCGAGCCCGACTGGTCCAAGCAGTGGGACATGGCCCAGATCGACCTGCCCGCGGCGCACGCGGTGACGACCGGGAGCCCCGACGTCGTGGTCGGCGTGCTCGACAGCGGCATCTCCTCGAGCCACCCCGACCTCGCGTCGCAGATCGCGAAGGACAGCAGCGCGTCCTGCCTGGGCGGTGTCGTCGACACCTCGGAGGCGGCCTGGAACCCGACCACCTCCGACCACGGCACCCACGTGGCGGGCACTATCGCCGCGGCCCTCAACGGCGTGGGCATGGCAGGGGTGGCGCCGGGCGCGAAGGTTGCATCGGTGAAGGTCGTCAACGACGACGGCTTCATCTACCCGGCGGCCGCCGTCTGCGGCTTCATGTGGGCCGCGACCCACGGCATGCAGGTGACCAACAACAGCTACTTCATCGACCCGTGGGAGTTCAACTGCCGCAACGACGCGCGCCAGCGCCCGGTGTGGCAGGCGGTCCAGCGGGCCATCCGCTACTCGCAGAGCCAGGGTGTGCTCAACGTCGCGTCGGCCGGCAACTCCAACGTCGACCTGCAGCACAAGTTCGTCGACGACGGCAGTCCCAACGACGGCAGCTCGCCGGTCGAGACGCGCACCATCAACGGCGCCTGCGTCGACCTGCCCGCCGAGGCACCCGGCGTCGTGACCGTGTCGGCCGTGGGCCCGACCGAGAAGAAGAGCTACTACTCGTCCTACGGCCTGGGCGTGGTCGACGTCACCGCCCCTGGTGGTGACACGCGCTTCCGCACCGGCGGCGCGGCCTCCACGATCACCGACGGGGTCTACTCCACGACGTGGTCGGCGGCCGGCGGGAACTCCTGGGGCTACAAGCAGGGCACGTCGATGGCCGGCCCGCACGCGGCCGGTGTCGCCGCGCTCGCGCTCTCGGCCCACCCGGGCCTGCAGCCGGGAGCCCTGGCCTCGGTCCTCGAGCGCACCGCCGAGCCCCTCGAATGCCCCGAAGGTGTCTACGAGCCGCGGCCCGGCTTCCCGGCCACCTGCACGGGCGGCGAGCGGAACAGCTTCTACGGCTCGGGCAACGTCAACGCCGCCAACGCGGTGAGCTGACGACGCAGCACGGCGCGCGGGCGCCGGCCGGGACGACGG